>JANWHO010000084.1 GCA_025450375.1 Chloroflexota bacterium | reverse complement strand
GTCACGGAGCAGCGCGAGCACCTCGCCAACCAACGGATAGGCGCGGATCGTAACCGGCTGCAGGGCGTTCACCAACGGCCATTCCGCCGGAGGGACGGCGCGCGTGAGGGCGGCGACTCGCTCTGACACCTCGCCGTCGCCGTACCCGACCGGGGTGAGAGCGCCATAAATGGAAGCCGTACTGACCTGGATCGGTGGACGCACCAGCAAGACGATCATCGGCGGCAAAGGAGGGAGTAGGTGGAGTTTCTCGCCTCGCCCACTCGCCAGGGCCACTCCACCCGCCAGGCAAAAGGGCACATCGGAGCCCAGGTGGGCCGCCAGGGTTCGCAGGGCATCGCCGGTGAGGCCGGTGCCCCAGAGTCGATTCAAGGCATTCAGGGTGGCCGCCGCGTCACTACTGCCGCCCCCCAGTCCGGCCGCCACGGGAATTTCCTTCTTGATGGTGATCACGGCCCCGCCCGAGTGCCCGGTGGCGGCCCGGAGCAGGACCGCCGCCCGGTGGGCGAGATTTCCCGACCCAGCTAGCTCGGGGAGGGAGCAACGCACCTCAATCTCTGGGGCCGGTTCCAGATGCAGGGTATCGTGAAGGGCCAGACTACACATGAGGGAGCGGAGTTCATGATAGCCGTCGAACCGCTTCCCAAGCACCTCCAGAGTGAGGTTCAATTTGGCGTAGGCCGGGATGGTAAGACCCATATGGCTAGATCAGGAACTCCTTGAGGCGCTGGTACAGTTCGTCCGCTTCGTCGTCTACCAATTGCACCGGTTCGGGGAACCCTTCGACGACGAGTTCGATCTGATGCGATCGGCCACTGCTGGGATCGACGCCGATTCTAAACTCGCGGAGACGGTCCCAATTCACATAGTGATCAAAGGTCGTGCTGTCGCCCTGAGGTTTCGGCATCTTTACGAAGCGGGCCATAGCAACTCTCCCGTCGAAGATGCCCTCAGTGTATTCCCCGCGGTGCCCGAGTGTAAAGCTCGGCCTCACGCCTCCTCGATCGTGGCGATCGCGTCCTTCGGCGCCGTCCCGTCGTTGCAGACCGCCAGAATACCCGGCAGATACTGGTCCATCATGAACACATTGATATGGATGAGCTGTTTGATCATAGTGGTCAAGAGGCCGTGCGCCTGTAAGGCCGCGTCCGGGATTTCCTTGAGACTGAGGCTGGTCTTGTAGCGCAGCTCGCCGCTCTCCAGGCCCAGCTCGAAGTTCCCCACCAGGGTATTGAAATTGGCGCGGGCGGTGAACTCGGCCATCGCGTCCCGCCTGTCCGGTGCCACCTCGATCGGGCTGACCGAGTAAAACAGGAAAATGCGCGCCTCCTCCTCGGCCTGGGCCACACAGGCCCACTGCCCGTTCGCCCCCTTGACGGTCATGCTGTAGCCGAGGCTCTCACCAATGCGGTGGATGCCCCAGTCGTCCTCCGTGAGGAAGGCGCCCATGGTCTCGAAGATCAGGCCCATGTTGTTCGCTTTCCGCTTATCGACGTGGGCGGACCATCGGCGCCACGCCGATCGGCCCTGAGATTACCATGTCCTCGCGTTGGTCAAGTTCGCGCTCGGCCTGGGTGCGCGTGGCGGCGAACTCCTCCTCGGTGATTCCCTGCTGTTTCCGTCCCGCCGGGCCCATCTCTTGCAGGATCTTCCGGAGGCTGGTGGTCGATGCCTCGACGTCACCAAGGAGCATCTTGGCCTTCCATGCCTTTCCACGATCACTCCTGCCGCCATAGTTCAGTTTGTTCTTGATATCGGCCAGCACCTTCACCTGATAGCTGGTGTCCTGGTGTATCCAGTCCCCAGCGCCCTTCCAGCCTTGCTTGGCTTTCTCGCCGATCGTCTTATCATCTTCCTTCAGCTTAAGTTGGCTCAGCATCAGCTTCCGGACAGCCCTGTCGGAGGAACCATCCAGCATCATTTTACTAATGCCATAGCTGGCAAGTTCATCGAGCGCCACCTTGTTGCCACCCCGTCCCTCGCGGATCAGGGCCTGACTGGCGTGCTTGGGATCGTTGGACATCAGCTTCTCGGCCGATCCGGGCAGGGCCAGCATGTCCGCCGCCCGTGCCTCCTGGGCCGTGCCCGTCTTGAAGGCGGTGTAGAGGGTCATGCCCGCTTTATTGACCAGGGACAGCACCGTGCCGGCCAGCTTCACCGGGGCGCCAACCACGGCGCCGATCCCACTCAGAGTGATTGCCCCGCCGACGATCTTCAGGACATCGGCGGCCATGGCGATGCTGCTGCTGGTAACCAGGGCGGCGCCCTGGCGCTTAAACTGCCCGATTGCCAGGGCGATGTGCTCCGCCCCCTCGGCGGCGGCGTCCTTGACGCGCGATCCCTGCCCTTTGACCCGAGCCGCGGCCTCGGCTAATTCCGTGCCGTGCTGGATCAGGTTAAGAGCGCCCGAGGCGATATCGAAGATCGGCAACGCGCTGCCCGCGAGTTCGGTGGCCAGGGAAGCGCCGCCGAAGTCCCCCGCCAGTTTGGTGGCCGAACTCCCCAGGCTATACAGGGTCTTGCCGACGCTAAATATGCCATCGGTAATCTGGTTATAGGCGAGCTCCTGCTCCGCCGGATCGCCGTTTTCCAGGGCCTTGGCCAGCGAAACGAATTCGGTGATCTGGGTGCCCAGGGACATCAACCCGCCAGCCGCGCCAAGGATGTCGGCGCTGTCCTGGGCGGTGCCGGTCTGGGTGATGATTTTCCGGCCGCCGGACATATGGGAGGTACCCGATACCGTCTTATTCGCGAAAGCACCCGACCCCAGCACTTTGCTTACGCTTGATCCGGTGAGCGTTTTGACGCCCGTGGAAGCAACGGACCCTGCCGTCGAGACACCGCCGATCCCTCCCAGCACCCCACCCGCCGTGTCGGCGTTGGTGTCCTTCAGCTTTTTGGCCCAGTTCTGCTCGTTCTTGCCCTTCATGTTCAGCATCTCGAGCAGAACGTCGTTGTATTGATCGCCGAGTACCTCCACCCCAGTAGAGGCAACCGCCACGAGAGCCATGGCGCCCTCGGGTTTCCCCTTCCCCTTGATCCAGGCAATCAATTGCTTCAGGAGGCCGCGCGTCTCGGCATCATGCTTCTCGTCCTTCGATGCCGCTTCCAGCTTCTCGACGATCTCTGCCTTCTGCTTCTTGCGTAGCTTGATCAGTTTGAGCTCCGCCTCGATGGTGTCCCGCTCGGGATTCCGTGGGCCCTTCTTGATCTTCTTATCGAGCCCCTCCAACTCGGCGTTCAGCGTCTTGAGCTTCGCCGCCGCCAGCCCCTTGACGCGGGGAATCTTCAGCGCGGCCGTCATCCGCTTCGCTTCTTCCTTCTTGGCTTTCCGCTCCTCCTTGAGCCTCTTCAATTCGGCCGCGGGCCAGGGCCCCTTGTCAAGCTTTTCCAGGCCCTTGAGCTTCCCCTTAAGGGTTGCCTTCTCCAGCTTCTGCTGGAGCGCTCCGGGATCGAGCTTTGCCACGTCGGCGGGACCGCCAATGTCGTTCAGAGCCTCGAACTGGGCCTTGAGCGCGTAGGCTTCGGGATCCGAGGGTGGAAGATCCTTCAACTCGATCCCAAGTTGCGCTTTCATCACCCGGACCGCGTGGATGTCCTCCAGCTTCCGCTGTTTCTCGGCTCGACCGAGCGCGTCATCCTCAAGGAAACCCTGTTTGTTGGCCTTGACGGCCTTCTCGGAAGGGGTGATGCGCCGTGGGCGAAAATCCTCGGGGATCACGAGTAAGGCATCATCCGGGTTGATATCACTCTTCCCAGTAGCCTTAATTTCGGCGTCTCGCTGAGTAATGAGCCTTTGCTCCTCGGCCAGCGCCTTTCTGACGATCTCCATTCCTTTGAGCATTTCGTCGGGCGAACGAGCCTCAGCTCCGAGAGTGGCGTCATGTTTCTCCGCCACGAACTGCGCGATGCTCCGGTCGGTACCGAATATCCGCCGATTGAAGGTCGACATGGACTCCAACAACCCGCGCTGGATCGTGACCGGCGGGGCTCCCTCGGATCGGGTCTGCACGGGCAAGTGACCGGACTGGCGCAGCAACCGTCCAACCGCCTGATTCCCTATTGTGCGCTGCAATTCCAACATGTGGCTGACCATGTCGCCGCCGCGCGCGGACTCCAGAGTACGTCCAGGCGCCAGGTGAGTGGGAGCCGCCTTCGGCCGTTCGCGATTAGCGTGTATCCGTGCGCGGCCGCTCATGCTCGTCCTCCCCTACGTGAACCATCAGCTTCGTCGCTCATGCCCGGAAACCACCCGCCGCCCGTACCGGAGGCCCCCATTCAGGCGATTCAGCGGTCAAGGTAACTCGCTGGGGGTTGGCACGGCGCTACGAATCCGCCGCACCATGATCAAAGCAGAACGGGATCCTATTCTGGCATCATAGCATGCGAATCCCCGCATATGTCAATGGCCGGATCCGGCCATACGACCCGCGCAATTGCCTGCTACACTCTAGGGTACGTGATGAGGGGAGGAATCTGGAACGTGCGGCCCCATCCCATAACCAATCCGTTCTCCGCCCGCTTGGCCCAGGGCGTCCTGCTGTTCGATGGAGCCATGGGTACGCAGTTGTATGCCCAAGGTATCACCTACGAACAGTGCTTTGATTACCAGAATCTGGTCCAACCTAAGCTGGTGGAAGGCATTCACCGTGCCTACCTGGCGGCGGGGGCTCAGGTGCTGGAATCCAACACCTTTGGCGCCAACGCGCACCGGCTAGCCCAGCACGGACTGCAAGACAAGGTGCATGAGATTGCCCGCGCGGGCGCCCGGATCGCGCGGGGCGCTCGCGAGGTGACCGGGGTGGATGCCCTGGTTGGGGGAGCCGTAGGGCCGCTGGGCAGCCTCCTCGAACCATACAGCGCGATCACTCTGACTCAGGCACGGGCGATGTTCCAGGAGGAAATCGAGGCGCTGGTCGAGGGCGGCGTGGATCTCTTGGTGCTGGAAACCTTCTCCGATCTGCGCGAAATCACCGAGGCGGTTCGGGCAGCGCGCGCCGTCTGCGACCTCCCGATCGTGGCCCAGATGACCTTCACCGAGGAGCTTTTCACCCCGACCGGGCAAACGCCGGAGGGAGTGGCCCGGAGCCTGGACGCGCTTGGGGTAGAAGTGATCGGGGCCAACTGCAGCGTGGGCCCCCAGAGTATGCTGGCGGTCATCGAACGGATGAGCCGGATCACCAGCCGGCCCCTGTCCGCCCAGCCCAACGCCGGTCTCCCATCCAACGTCGCGGGCCGCCTGATCTATCTCACCTCTCCCGGCTATATGGCGGACTACGCACGGAAAATGGTGCGCGCCGGCGCCCGCCTGGTGGGTGGCTGCTGCGGCACCACACCCGCCACCATTCAGGCCTTCGCGAGCGCCCTGACCGGCGATCTCCTCGCTACGCGCGCCGACGCGGCGTCTCCATCCCTGATCACGGTCACGGAGTTGCCGCCCGAGCCCGAGCCCGAACATTCCGAACCGCCATCGACGATGGCCTCCGCCCTCAAACATGGGTTCTTCATCAGCGTTGAGTTGGCCCCCCCTCGCGGGGTAAATCCCGATAAAATGGTTGTCGGCGGGCGACTCCTGCGGGAGGCTGGGGTAGACGCGGTGAACATCACCGATGGGGCCATGGCTCGGGTTCGCATGAGCACCCTGGCGGCGGGCTCGCTAATCAAGCAGCGGGTCGGCATTGAGCCCATCCTCCATGTCACTACCCGCGACCGGAATCTAATGGCCCTGCAATCCGATCTCCTGGGCGCCCATGCCCTGGGACTGCGGGCTGTTCTGGCCCTCACCGGCGATCCCCCATCCACCGGCGACTACGCGCACGCCAAGGGGGTGTATGATGTGGAGTCCATTGGCCTGATGCGTATACTGCGCCGCTTGAATGAAGGGGTGGATGTGGCGGGGAACGCGATCGGCCGTCCCACCGACTTTTTGATCGGGGCCGCCCTGAATCCAGTCGCCGCGGATCTGGAGTGGGAACTGGACCGCTTTCAGCAGAAATTGGAGGCGGGGGCCCAATTCGTGATGACCCAGCCGGTCTACGACGCCGAGTTATTCGCTCGCGTGCTGGGACGAATCGGCCCCGTGCCGGTCCCGGTGCTGATGGGGATCATGCCTCTCCAGAGTTATCGAAACGCCGAATTCGTGCATAACGAGTTGCCTGGGGTCACCCTGACCGAGACGGTGCTGGCGCGGATGCGCGCCGCCGGCACGGATGGGCAGGCGGAGGGGATGCGTATCGCCCTGGAGATTCTCGATGCCTGCCTCCATCTGGTGGCCGGCGTCTACATCATGCCCACCTTTGGCCGCTATGAGCCGGCCGCCGACCTGGTGCGCCTCTTGCGCACTCGCGCCCCGGTGATGACCGCCCGACCGTAGCCCGCCCGTAACGCGCCGCCCCTGGACCGGCGTCTGGCCGTTCCGAAGCCTGATCACCTGAAGGAGCAACCATGGCCCGTTCCACCACCATCGGCTATCCCCGAATCGGTCGCGACCGCGAGCTGAAGCGCGTCTGCGAAGCCTACTGGAAGGGCGCTATCCCCGACTCGGAACTCCTCGCTACTGGAGTGGCGCTCCGCAAGGCCCATTGGGAGGCCCAGCGCGACGCTGGGATCGAGTTCATTCCGGTCAACGATTTTTCCTTCTATGATCAGGTGCTGGATGCCATCGCCCTGGTCGGAGCGGTGCCTCCCCGGTATCAGTGGACCAGTGACCAGGTGGATCTGGATACCTATTTCGCCATGGCCCGCGGGGCACAGGGGAAGGGGCTGGATGTCACCGCGCTGGAGATGACCAAATGGTTCGATACCAATTACCACTATCTGGTACCGGAGTGGCAGCCCCACCAGCAATTCCGCCTCGCATCCACCAAGCCGTTTGACGAGCTGGCCGAGGCACGGGCCCTGGGGATCACCGCCAAGCCGGTGCTCCTGGGGCCGCTCAGCCTGGTCCTCCTCGGCAAGGCCCAGGTGCCGGACATGGACCTGTTGGGGTCTACCCTCGACGGCATCCTGGCGGTCTACGGTGAGGTGATCGAGCGGCTGGCAGCCGGAGGGGCCGAATGGATTCAGCTTGACGAGCCATGCCTGGTTCAGGACCGGACCCCGGCCGAGCTTGCCGCGCTCACCCGCGCGTACACCAAGCTAGCCCGCCACGCGGCGGGGACCAAGCTCTGGGTGCAAACCTATTTCGGCTCGGTCGATGAGTCGTACTCCGCCCTTACGGCCCTGCCGGTAACAGCCATCGGACTGGATCTGGTTCGGGGTGAGCGGAACCTGGCCTCGGTAGCCGGCCATGGCTTCCCCGACGGGAAATTCCTGGTCGCCGGGGTAGTGGATGGGCGCAACATCTGGCGGGCCGACCTGGACCGGACTCTGGGATCGTTGGAGCGGCTGGCTCAGGTGGTCCCGGCGCACCGCCTTATCGTGTCCACAAGCTGTTCCCTGCTCCATGTGCCTTATGATGCCCGCCGTGAAACGGGCCTGAACGACGAGCTACGCCACTGGCTGGCCTTCGCCGAGCAGAAGCTGGGCGAGGTAGCTACCCTGGCCAAGGGCCTGAACCTCGGACGCCCCGCCGTGGCCGAAGCCCTGGCGGCCAGCAATACCGCCCTGGCGGCCAGGGCCGCCTCGCCCTCGGTTCACGACGCTGCCGTGAAGGCGCGTTTGGCCGCCGCGCCGCCCTCCGATCGGGCTCCGTACGCTGAACGGCGCGCGACGCAGCGAGAGCGGCTGAAGCTACCCTTCCTCCCCACTACCACGATTGGCTCGTTCCCCCAGACCGGCGAGGTGCGGCGAATGCGGAGGCGGTTCGAGTCCGGGGAGATCGATGCCACCGCCTACGAGCGGTATGTCGAGGAGTCCATCGCCGAGACCATCGCCATGCAAGAGAAGCTGGGCCTGGATGTCCTGGTGCATGGCGAGTTCGAGCGCAGCGATATGGTGGAGTATTTTGGCGAGCAGCTTTCGGGATTCGCCTTTACCCGGCACGGCTGGGTGCAGAGTTACGGCTCACGCTGCGTCCGCCCGCCGATCATTTTCGGCGATGTCTCCCGTCCCACCCCCATGACCGTGCGCTGGAGCACCTATGCCCAATCGCTTACCGACAAAACGGTCAAGGGGATGCTCACCGGGCCGGTGACCATTCTCAACTGGTCGTTCGTACGGGACGATCAACCACGGGCCGACACCTGCCGCCAGATCGCCCTGGCTCTCCGCGATGAGGTGGCCGATCTGGCGGCGGCGGGACTGCGGGCGATCCAGATCGACGAACCGGCGCTCCGCGAGGGGCTGCCGCTCCGCCGCGCTGACTGGCAAGGCTATCTCGATTGGGCGGTGGCAAGCTTCCGCCTGGCCGCCTCCGGCGCCGAGGCCGCCACCCAGGTTCACACTCATATGTGCTACAGCGCCTTTGACGACATCATCGACGCCATCGCGGCCCTGGATGCCGATGTGCTCTCAATCGAGAACTCCCGATCGGGCGGAGAACTCCTGCGGGTGTTCGAGCGGGTGGGCTATCCCCAGGAGGTTGGCCCTGGCGTCTATGACATTCATTCGCCGCGTGTCCCCTCCGAGGACGAGATCATCCGCATGTTGCGGGCAACCCTGGCCGTACTCCCCGCCGATCGAGTCTGGGTGAATCCCGATTGCGGGCTGAAGACGCGGGCCTGGCCGGAGGTGCTGCCGGCCCTGGAGCACATGGTGGCGGCGACCCAGACCCTCCGGGCCGAACGCCAGGGGTAGAGTAGGAAGAGGCGGCCCCCAGCCCAAACCCATACCCTCGGGGCGCATACGCTAGGTTGAGGAAGGCATGGAGGCGACGCGGGACGGCGGCACTCAACCGAATCAGGCGGCCAGGCCAGGGGCACGGGCGATCTGGGCCTGGCCGCGTCTGCCCCCGGATCCCGGCTTTGCCGGCCTCAGGCGGGCCGCGCGAGCCGCGTTGGTCGCCTCGGGCGCCTTTGCCCTCGCCAAGGTTGGGGGGAGCGACCCACAATTCAGCACCTTCCTCGTCTTCGGCTGCTTTGCCCTGATCGTCCTCGGCGACTTCGGCGGCCTCAGGCCGGCGCGGGCAGCCGCCTACAGTGGCGCCACGCTGATCGGAGCCGGACTGGTCGCGCTGGGAACCCTGCTCTCGCCCGTCCCATGGCAGGCCGCGCTCGGCATGTTCGGGGTTGGCTTCTGCGTGCAGTTTGCCGGGGTGTTCGGCAGTTACGCCGCCGCCGGACAGACAGCGCTGCAGCTCTCCTTCGTCCTCGCCGCCTCGATTCCCGCGCCGGACGGTTCGCTTGGCGCGCGCCTGGCGGGGTGGTGCTGCGCGGGCGTGCTGGCTACGCTCGCCTGCGTCTTCCTCTGGCCGCGATTCGAGCGCGACAGCTTGCGGCGAGAAGCGGCGCTGGCCTGCCGGGCCCTCGCCGCGCTCGTTGAGGCCGAGCGCCAGGGCTTTGCCCAGCCTGAAATTCTCGCCCGGCGGGAGACGGCGCGGACGGCGGTCGACGCGCTGCGCCGATCCTACGCGGCCACGCCAAAGCGGCCAGCCGGCCCAGCGCGGCGCGACCGCGCTTTCGTGGAGCTACTCGGCGAACTTGAGCGTATGCTGAATCTCGTTACCGGGCTACTTGATCCATTGCTTCGGGCGCGCCACCCGTGCCTCGACACCGGAAAGGTCCTCGCCGGCACGATGACGCGCGCCCTTGAGGCCAGCGCCGATCTGTTGGTTGGGAGGGGCGGGCCACCGGATCTGGCCGCGCTGCAGGCGGCACGGCTGGCACACCGGCAGGCGCTGGATCGCTGGGCTGAAACAGAACTGGAGAGCGGCGGCGGGCCGGCGACGATCCTCGATAGCCTGCAAGCGGACGACGCTCTCCGCATTGTGTCCTACCTTGCACTCGCGGCAGCCGCCAACGCGGTCATCGTGACTGGCGGGCAAGTAGACGCCAGCCTGCATCTGCCGGTGGAGACGCCGCGCCGCCCAGGCATTGCCGGGCTGCTGGCACGGGTTGTCTCGACTGTCCGCACCTATCTTGTGCCGAACTCGCCGGTGCTTCACGGTAGCCTGCGAGTCGGATTAGGTCTGGCGATGGCGGTGCTGCTCAGCCGCCAGCTCCGGCTCGATCATGGCTTCTGGGTAGTGCTGGCCACGCTTTCGGTGCTGCGCACCAACGCCCTGGCAACCGGACGCACCACCGTTCAGGCCCTCGCGGGCACCACTGCCGGCTTCGTCATCAGCGCCATCTTTACGGTCGTGGCGGGACTCCACCCAACCGTACTCTGGATCTCGCTACCGGCAGCCATCTTCGTCGCCTCCTATGCCGCCAGCGCATTTGGCTTCGTCGCCGGCCAGGCGGCCTTTACCGTGACCGTGGTGATCCTCTTTAACCTGCTCTCGCCGGCCGGCTGGCAATTAGGCTTGGTACGGGTCGAGGATGTCGCGATTGGCGCGACAATTAGCATTGTGATCGGGCTACTGCTCTGGCCGCGCGGTGCGCGGGGCGAGTTTCGCCGCGAAATGGCGGAACTGTTTGAAGCTGTTGGGCAGTTCCTCAGCCGGACGTTTGATCATGCCTTGCAGCATGGTACGCGGGATGAGGTGCTGGTCGCGCGGGATCGGGCCGCGCGGGCGCATGCTCGAGCCGGCGAGGCATTCGACCGCCTGCTACGGGAGCATGGCGCCCACTCCCTGGAACCTCGGCAAGCGGCGGCAATGGTGGCCTCGGGAGGGCACGCCCTTGTGGCAGGCGACCTGCTGAGCGTGATGGCCGAGAAGGGCTACCAGGCTTCGGGCGATGCACGTGAGCTGGCGGACTTGCATGCGGAGGCGCATGCGCTCGTGGCGACGTTCGAGCGCCTGGCCACGTATCTGAGGACCATGCGACCGGTCGAAAGCGGTACACGCTTGTCGGACGATCGCATACGTGCGGCCAACTTGCGGTTGCTGCGCGATTGGCGGACCCGCGCGGCGGATGTGCGCACGGCGATCATGGCGGTAACCCTGGCGGAGTGGCTCCAGTTCCTCAATCAGCTCACGGCTGGGTTAGAGCAGCCGGTCGCGGCAACCATCCAGGCCGCGCGGATCCCATGGTGGCGCTAATAGGAGGAGCAGCCGCGGTTTCGAGGAGCCATCCGTGCTATCTGTCCACATCTGTGTAATCTGTGTTTCAGGGAACCAAGCAACGAGCGGCCTAAAGACCGCGCTAACAGTGCAAATGAGCCTCCCCGGCCTGAAGGCCACGGTTTCCAGAAGCGCCCGGCCACCATGCGCCACAGTCTGCCCACTCCTATGGCTCCCAGTCGGAGGTTCTATTTTTATCGCTGACGAGTGGTGTACTCTTTAACTCTGACCGACCCCCGCCACCACGGCGCCCACCGTGGATCCGGCCCCGTGGAACACCCGCGCGATCACCACCGGTGCCGTGCTCACCCAGGACACGGCGGTCCCGGCGTGGGGCAGGTGGGCGCTATCGGTGCTCAGCACGGTCAGAACTCCCGGCGGCGCGTGGAAATGCAAGACGACCGGTAGGCCCGCTTGAGCGGGGTAGACGGTTGCCGCCAGATCGGCGGTACCCGAGGTTCGATTAAGCACATACCAGTTCTGCGTGTTGAAGCGGCTCCCGCCCACCGCGGGGAAGGCCCACTGGCTCGCGGGTTGGGGTACCCCGGCCAGCACACTCCCCATGTGCAGGCCGATATTGGGCGAGCCGCCAAAATATTGGCCCTCCTCCGCGATCACCGGCACGTCACTACTTGCCACCACGGCCATGGCGCCCGCGGAGGCGGGCAGCGCGACCGTGGTCCTGATCCCCGGCGTCACGGTCACTACGGACGGCATCGGCTGCAGGGCAGTCGCCCCATAGGCCAACAGCTGCACGTGGGCGGCCAGGGTGGTTGGATTGATAAAGGACAAATATGCCTGATCGGCACCGGCGGTGGAGACGTACGGGAATGTCCATTGCGCGGCGGGTCCGCGAATGCCGGCGTTGACCGAGGTGCCAAACTTACTCGATCCGGCCCCGGCGCCCCAATACAAGACGCGCTCAGCGGCGATCGGCTGGTCCGATTGCACCGAGAGACCAAGCGATCGCCCCGGTACCGCTGCTCGGATATTCACCGTGACCCGCCCGTGGGCGGCAACCGACGCGCTCAGGGGGGCGAGCACCTGCGCCCCCGCCACCCCCACTGCCTCGATAGTCACCGCGGCCGGACTGTTCCCCGGATTGAATAAGGCAAGATACTCCTGAAAGCTGGCCCCGGTGTACCCCTCGGAGAAATACCAGAACTGCGCCAGGCCATCCTCGGCCTCACTGATGCTGGAGCCAAGCGCGACACCCGCGACGGTAGTTCTGCTGATCGTGCGGGTGGCCGATACCGTCTGATCGGCCTCCACCAGAGCGCTCACCATCTGGTTCGACCCCACGTCTCGCCCAACATCCTCGATCAATTGGGCGTGGGCCGGCACCATGATCGGCACCGTGATCGGATTGGTCGCGGTGATCGAGGTGTTGGCGAGAAAGTACTCGATCTGCCCAGTCGCGGTGAGCGAATTGGTATTCAAGATAGAGAGTTGCTCGCCGAAGTTCACCGCCGGGCCCTGCCCCGTATACCCCTCGGCAAAGTAAATCTGACTGGCGTACTGCGGCTGATTGGCGCGCGGGGATGTATGGATCTTGGATCCGAGATCCACGTTCACGGCGACCGGCGGCCGCGAGCGGGCGCCTTCCGCGCTGGTTGGGCGCGGACTCGGCGCCAGAACCCAGGCCAGGGCAAGGAGCAAGGCCAAAAGCCAGCGTCCCTGCCTGGCACTCACTCTAAAGTGCATATGATTTCCCTTTCCAGAACACACACCCATCATTGTGCGGCATTTCTCGATTCGAGGTTCAGCGGAGGGATCGTGGGTCGAGGGCATCTCGAAGTCCATCACCCACGAACGAAAAACACAACACCATCATGGTGAGAGCCAACCCAGGGAAAAACGACTCGGTCCAGTTGATATTGAGCACCCCAATGGCGTTGCTAATCATCAGGCCGATGCTGGCGTGCGGCGGCTGCACCCCGAGGCCAAGCAAGCTGAGGGTTGCCTCATTCACCACTTGCGATGCCATGTCGAGGGTGGAGGCGGTAAGGACCAGGCCAATCACGTTGGGGGCAATATGGACCAGCATGATCCGGGGAGTGGAGGCGCCGATCGCCCGTGCCGCCTCCACGTAGTCGCGTTCACGGAGCGAGAGCACCTCGGCCCGCACGTACCGCGCCATCAGCGGCCAGCTTACCAGGGCAAGGGAGGCGGTCACCAGGGCCAGCCGCCCCAACCCACCCCAGGTGTCGCCAAGGCCCTGACCGAACACGCCCGCCACCAGGATGGCCAGCAGCAGACCAGGGAACGCGAACAGGGCATCGGCGATCCGCGAGAGCGCGAAGTCGATCGGGCCGCCGAAATAGCCGGCGGCCAGCCCAATCGGCACCCCAATCAGCACGTTGAGTAACTCGACGAAGAGAGCCACCCCCAGGGAGACCCTCAGGCCGGTCAGCAAACGGGCGAGAATATCGATCCCATCTTTGTCCGTCCCGAGCAGGTGGCCCGGCGCCGGCCAGGAATCCGGGTTGAGACTGAAGATGTCGGCCGCCGTGGCGCTCTGAGTGTAGACCTGTGGTCCTATAATCGCCGCCGCGATCAGCGCGATCAGACCCACCAAGCCGACCAGGGCGGCCCGATTCCCCGCGAAGGCCAACCAGATCAACTGGCGGCGCGACCGGCCGGCGGGCGCGTTCCCTCCATCCGGCGCGATGTTCTCGGCGGGCGGATCGACATCATTCATTATTCTTGAATCCTCGGGTCGAGCACCCGATACAGGATATCGGCCACCAGATTCATCAGGACCACGATCACCGCCACCACGATGGTCGCTCCCTGCACGACAGGATAATCACGCGACTCGATGCTCTGGACCGCCGCGAAGCCCACGCCGGGAAGATTGAAGATATTCTCCACCACGAAAGTGCCGGTCACCAGCCCGGCGATCGCCGGACCGAGAAAGGTGACTACCGGCAGCAGGGCTGGACGCAGCGCGTGACCAAGGACGATGCGGCGCCGGGTCAGCCCCTTGGCCCTGGCGGTCCGGATGAAGTCCTCCCGCAGCATGCCTACCATGGTGGTGCGGGTGAGACGCGCGATGTAGGCGATAGTCCCGGCGGACAGCACCAGGACCGGGAGCACCGCTTGCTGGACCGTTCCCCAATTGGCCACCGGAAGCGAAGGGTACCGGTGCTGCGAGAGCCAGATGTCCACTCCGACCAGCAGCGGTATGAGCACGAAGCTGGGGACTGAATAGAGCACCAGCATGGCGGTCATACTCAGGCGATCCCCGATTTGGTTGCGCTTGGTGGCGGCGTACACTCCGACCGGCACCCCGATCGCGACCGCCAGGGCCAGGGCCGACAGGCCGATGGTGAAGGTGACCGGCAGGGCCGTACCGAGGATGCTGGCCACCGGACGTCCCCCATACTGGTACGAGTAGCCAAAGTTCCAGTAGCGCGCGATGTTCCAGACATACTGGACGTACTGCTGGAGAAGGGGCTGATCCAGGCCGTAGAAATGACGCAGGCGGTGGTAAGTCGCCGGGTCGGAATGGAAGCCAAGAATGATCTGGATCGGATCGCCCGGAGCGGCGTGGCCGATCAGGAAGGTCATGAAGGTGACCGCGAAAAGCACGAAGATCAGGCCGAAAAAACGCCTGACCAGAAAAACGATCATTGTCGCGTGGGAGAGGAGGAGGGATGCGGCTCAGGATCGAGCCACATCCGTCCCTCCCTCCTAACCAATCACGAAATGGTGACGTTTGCCCAATTGGGCGCGGCCAGAAGGTAGGCGCCGCCCAGGGCGGTCAACTGTAGGCCGTGTACGGTCGGCCGGAGCAAGACGTTGGCCCGGCCCCAGAGCATCATGATTCCGCCCGCCTGATTCAGCATGATCGTCTCCGCTTGCCGATACTTCTGGAAGCGGGCCGGGCTATCGTGCGGCATTGTATCCGCCTGCTTGGTCAGGGCATCAAACTGGGCATTGCTGTAAAAGCCATTGTTGGCCCCGGCGCCGGTCTGCCAGATCAGGCTCAGAAAGTCATTGGGGTCCGGGTAATCCGCCCCCCACTGGATGCTGGCGATATCGAAGTTGTGGCCGGTCAAAGCGCTGATATAGGCGCCGTGCTCCAGTTGGTTGATACTGACCGTGATCCCCAGAACCTGCTTCCAGAACTCGGTGTAGGCGACCGCCTTGGTTTCCCCGTCGTTGTCGCCGCCATCGACGTTGATCGTAAGCTTGGGGAATCCCTTCCCGCCGGGATACCCGGCCTTGGCCAGCAGCGCCTGGGCCCTGGCCGGATCATAGACCTGGCCGGCCTGGCTCTTGTTATAGCCGGGCATCCCAGGCGGCAGCATGCCATGGGCGGGCAAGAAACGGTCCTTGAGCAACTTGGCGACCGTCACTCTGTTGATCGCGTAGGAGAGCGCCTCGCGCACCAGGGGATTGTTCAGCGGCGTATGCTTCTCATTCAGGACCAGGAACTCGGTAAAGAGTTGCGGAGTGGAGTGGAACCCAGGCTTGCCCAGGGCGTCCTTCAGATGATTACCGGGGAAGTTCACCAGGCCCATAATATCGACGGCCCCGGTGTTATAGAGGTTATAGGCGGTCTCGGTGTTTTTGATGAACTCCACGTTCACCCCGGCCAGCTTGGGCTTGCCCCGCCAGTAGTTGGGGTTGGGAACCAGATCGATTTCCTGATTATGTTTCCATTGTTTGACCATGAAGGGTCCAGTGCCGACGGCATGATCGGTCCAGTTCTTGGGGTCGGCCGTCGCCTGGGCGCGAGGGACCAGATAGGAGATGTCATAGGCGAGGTCGTTGAGGAAGACCGCGGCTGGCGCGACGAGGGTAAAGCGTATCTGATCGGTCCCAATCGCTTGGATGCCAGACACCGTCTTGGCCTTCCCATTCGCCACGGCCGTACCGCCCGCGATACTGGCCAGATAAAAGCCTACGTTGCCGGTGGCATAGGCGGGCGAGAAATCGCGGTTGAAGGACCATACGACATCGGCGGCGGTGACTGGCGTGCCGTCGCTCCACTTGAGTCCGGGCCGTAGAGTGAAGGTGTAGACCTTGCCGTCGCCGCTCACCTTCCAGGAAGACGCGGCGTCCGGCTGTATGTTCAAGTTCTGATCCAGGCGGACCAGGCCGCCGAAGACCAGGGCCTCCACGATGCTGCTCTGCGCGTCACCCGCGCTGGGGTTCGGGGGGTCGATGGAGGCCAGATCGCTCACCCCTTCATCGGCGATCCGCAGGATGCCGCCGCCGACTCGCGCCGGCGCGGCGTGGGCGCGGTTGCCAGCGGGCGACCCGGCGGCGAGGGGCCCGAAGAGGCCGGTGACCAGGGCCAGGGCGCCAAGCACGCGTAGCCGGCGCGAACGAATCTCCATGACCGTTCCTTTCTCGTGCGTGAATGAATTCGCTATAATTCCGATGGACAATAACCAGTAACGCCAGTATACCTGATCCTCCGACGTACAGCTGACTCGTTCGGTTCAGCACTCCCCTCACTGTCGGTCTATCAGCTTCCTTCATGCCACAATAGGGCTACGGCCCGGTCTCTGTCAAATGGCGCGGAGGCCACGGGCCACGGTATCCTTTCCTCAAGAGATTTCTCTCTCCAGAGGATGAAGGTAGGGGCACCGGGCACCCATCACCCGGAGGGTACCCGGTGCCCCTACCAAAAGTCTTGATGGAACATCGGGGTGGGACCCGCAGGTAAGGATTAGCCAATGACCACCTCCGTCGATCCGCCCTTTCACTGGCGTAGCCTGGCCGAGTTTGACTTGCGGGTGGAGCACCCATTGCTCCGCCAGCCGATCAGCCTGATCGTGGACGATCCCACCCCCGGCTACAATCCCGCCTATTTCCATAGCGGCTTCCGCAATGGGCCCATGCACACCTCGCGTGAGTTGGTGGATCGCTTCGCCGACCTGGTTGAGGCTACCAGGATACGGGGTAAGTTCAGCGTGATCCCCTATCCGTTTGGCCTGGGCAGAGTGGACCGAACGGTACGCGGAGTGAGCCATGCCGATGTGGCCTACTTTCTCGATGTGACCCGTGAGCGGATCGCCCCCTGGCTCGACATCACCCCGGAAGCGCTTACCCACTGGAACGCGCTCGACCTCGCCACGGGACAACTGCTCCCGTTCTGGGAGCACGTATGGAGCCGCGATCAGGACCGGAAGACCCTCCTTCCCTATCTCTCCCTTGGTCTGGAGATCCTGGACCAAGTGGATCTGCCCTGCGCCGGCGTGACCTCGCCCTGGGATTTCGGAAACCAGGGCGAGAATGAATACGCGGAGGCGATCCTGGGGGCCCAGCAGGCGGTGCACATGCGCTCGCTTAGCTGGTACTTTCTTCAGGCGGATAGTCAATCCGCCCATGTGCCGCCCAGGCTGACTATCCACCGACCCGAGGCCGGCGAAGCCGTAGTGAGCATCGTGGCCTGCGATCGCTACGATTTCGGCATGGGCTTATGGTCGGGCCAGGCCGCGGACCCCGATATGCTGATCGACGCCGAAGGCCAAGGTGGCCGCCTGGCGGAGGTGCTGCGCGCCGGCGGCCCGGCCGTCTTCCACACCCATTGGCAGACCATGTTCGCCCAGGGCACCCTCAGTGGTCTGCCGGCTCTGGCCGAGGTGATCCGGCGGATCGAAGAGTACTTTGGCGACCGCGTGGCCTGGACGGGTTGCAATGACCTGGCCCACTACGCCGCCGCCGCCGCGAGCCTCACCGCCGAGGCCGATGACGGTACGATTGCCCTGCGCCTCGCCAGCCCCTTCGCGTGCCCACGCTTTACCGTGTCGCTCGGCGCGCGTGACCCGCGCGAGGTACGGCTCGACGGCGTCCCTCTGGCCCGCGCCCAGACTGCCGAGGCCCTGCGCGAAGGGTCGTGGTTCCATCAGGGCGGCCGAATCTATCTCTGTTGGGCCCTGGCTGGCGATCACGACCTCAGGGTGTCGTAAGGGATCGGGTAGGGACACCCACGAAGGGTGCCCCTACCGAGAAGGACGTGATCCAGCATGCCAGGGGGATTTGTGGGCAATGATGAGCCAGTGAGCACGCATACACGCAAGAAGCCCGTCGTTTTGGCGACGGGCTTCTTGTGGTCATGCGCGAGGCGGTGGATCGTTCGCTTTACTGATTGGGTGGGATGAAGCTTACCAACTTATAGCCTGTGAGTTGGTACGCCTGGGCGGCGCTGGCCACGAAGACATCCACTCGGCTTCCAGTAATCGCCCCCCCAGTATCCTCGGCTCGAAATTGGCCGAGGCCCTGAATGTAGACGGTGGACCCCAAGGGAATGACTCGTGGGTCGACCGCGACCGTCCCCCAGTGCGGATACGTGCCAGTTCTCGTTTTGCTCCCGGTCCAGGTATAGCCGGTGATCCAGAAGAGAGTGGCATTTCCGCCCGGCATGGTCGCGGCGGTCCAGCTAGACGCATTCCCCGTGCTAGGGACCTTGGTGGTATAGCCGGCCCGCGTCAGAGTTTGTGAGCCGGCTGCTTGCAGGTATTTGGTAGGGGACGGGTGTACCCCCACCATTTTCAGTCCGGCGGCAATGTGCGGCCGCCGCGCCATGATAGCCAGATCGTTCGCCACCACGCCGGTCTCTTCCCCTCGGCTGAGAGGGAGAGGAGCGACAGGGGTCAGTTTCTGATTATCGAGAACACGTTCGAGACTCAGTGACGAAAGGCTGGCTTGCCGGCCACGCACCGTCGAAACGATGCCGGCCAAACCGGCGGCTGATGCCTGGGGCCCCGCGAACCACGAGGTTCGCGCGGTCGCCTTCGTCAGGATGGCCAGGGTCGCGTTGATCGCTTCCCGAGCTTGCGCGGGGGACTGCGCCCGTGAGTGAAAGAGCGTGCGAGGTTGGACGAGTACGGTGGCCCTCGTTGTTTGTACCTGAGAGGCAGGCGAGTAAGCATTGCCCTGGCCACCATGGGGCGGGTTCAGAGACCCGCCAGGCAATGTAGAGATGCCGCGCGAGGGCGGCGCTTTCAGGGGCGCCGTACCGACCTGGCGGTCGACGGCGAATAGAGGCTTGAGGACGGCAAGGCGCGGGGGTGTACCGCTGAGCGACGGTTGCGTCGTCATGGAAAACATCCCAACCCTTTCTGGATTCAGGTCATCGCCCGGTGAAAGCAATGCCCGCGCTTGCGTGGTCCCCGATGCCTGGGCCTGGACCTGGGCGGCTCGCGGGGAGCCGATTCCATGGTTCAGACCGAGGCAAAGTACGGCAACAGCCCCGGCTATCGGAGCCTTGCGTGAGTGTCCAGTCGTGTCTCTCTTCAATAAGTACGGCCAGTTCCAGAGCGCTTCCGCCGCTGGTACCGGCTTTCCTCCCTTCCTCCGAGATTGGACCCGTGGCGAGTAGCCATCCAGGCAACACACCACTTCCGACCGGCGCACGACCGAGCGAATCATAGCATAGCGGCGCCAAGCTGTCACCAAAAAATGCCAATTACCGGGGTCTCCAGGCGAGAAAAGCCACGTTTTCCCGCTACAATGCCCACATGCGAGTGATTTGCGCCCCCGATTCCTTCAAGGGCAGCCTTTCCGCCGCCGAAGTGGCTGCCGCCATGGCAGCCGGCGTGATCCGCGCCGCCCCGCGCGCCCAGACGCGGCAGCTTCCCCTGGCCGACGGCGGCGAAGGCAC
Organism: Chloroflexota bacterium; assembly: GCA_025450375.1. Next base: position 9,878 of record JANWHO010000084.1, on the reverse strand, counting down.
GGTGGCCGCCCTGGTAGCGGCGCGAGGCGGCACTACCCTCAAGGTGGCGGCGCGCGATCCCCTGAATCGGTCAATCGAGGCGGCAATCGGCTTGCTGGGCGGCGGGGTAGTGGTGGTCGAAATGGCATCAGCCTCTGGCTTGCCCCTCCTGGGCCTGCATGAACGCGATCCGTTCCGGGCCGGTACCTTTGGCACCGGCCAGCTCATCCGGGCCGCCCTCGACCAGGGCGCCAGCGAGATCATCCTTGGGGTGGGGGGAAGCGCGACCGTGGACGGCGGAGCCGGGGCGTTGGCGGCCCTCGGGGCCCGGCTCCAGGATAGCGGCGGCCACCCAGTACCCCCTGGAAACGCTGGACTGGCGGATCTGGCGGCCATCGATCTTTCGGATCTGGACCCCAGGCTGCGGGCCGTGCGCTTACGGGTGGCCTGTGATGTGCGGAACCCCCTGGTGGGCCCACAGGGAGCGGCGGCGGTGTTCGGCCCTCAGAAGGGGGCCCGCCCAGCCGACATCCCGGTGCTAGAGGCCAATCTGGCCAGGCTGGCCGCCGTGCTGGCCCGCGATCTCGGGATCCGGGTGGCTGACCTACCGGGAGCAGGGGCCGCCGGTGGGCTCACCGCCGGCTTGCTCGCGGTAGGGGCGCGGAGCGAATCGGGGATCGAGTTGGTCCTGGAAACCCTGGCCTTCGATCGGGAGCTTGACGGGGCGACCCTCGTGCTGACCGGCGAGGGACGGCTCGACCGCCAGACCGCGCACGGGAAGGTGATAAGCGGTGTCCTGCACCATGCCAGGCGGGCGAGGGTGCCCGTGGTCGCCCTTGGGGGCAGCGTCCGCGCCGCTGACCTCGGGCCATTGTACGCGGCGGGGTTGGCCGCCGCCTTCCCGATCACCGATGGCCCCATGAGCTATGCCAAGGCTTTCACTCGCGCCGCCGGCCTCGTCCGGCAAGCCAGCGAACGAGTAGTGCGCCTCTGGCTGGCCGCCGGCCAGGGCGACCGTGCCAAGGCTGAAAGGTAACCAATCGGACCGATCGGTCCGAAGAGCTGGAATCACCATAAACCACAAAGGAGATCCGATGAGCGAGAGAATTGGCCATTGCACCCGGCGGACCGGCGAGACGGCGGTGACCGTAACCTGGAATCTGGACGGGGCGGGGGACGCCGAAATCTCCACCGGGGTGGGCTTTCTGGACCATATGCTCCACTTGCTCGCCCACCATGGCTTGTTCGATCTCTCGGTGCAAACCCAGGGCGATTTGCATGTGGACGCCCACCATACGGTTGAGGACACGGGCCTGGCTCTGGGAATCGCGCTCCGGGAAGGGCTGGGAGAGCGGCGGGGAATCATCCGGATGGCCCACGCGGTGGTGCCCATGGACGAGGCATTGGCCCTGGTCGCCGTGGATCTCTCGGGGCGTCCCTACGCGGTGCTGGACATGCCACTCAGCGGTCCCATGCTTGGCACCCTGCCGACCGAGATGGTGCCGCACTTCTTTCATTCGCTTGCCGGCGAGGCCCGCTGCAATCTGCATGCGCGCCTCCTGGCCGGCTCGAACGACCACCACCGGGTGGAAGCGGTGTTCAAAGGGCTGGGGCGGGCCCTGTACGCCGCTTCGCGGATTGACCCGGCCAGGGGAGACCGCGTGCCGAGCACCAAAGGGGTGCTCTAGCACACCGGGGCGTATATTCCCGGGCAGTTCTCTGTAGGGGCACCCCTCGTGGGTGCCCTTGGCGGCGTGGCCTGAGGGCACCCACGAGGGGTGCCCCTACACCGGATAGCTAAGCCTACGGGTAGGGATTCAGAACCTTATAGTGGGTGGCGATGCTGTCCTGCGAGGTGACGTCACCGCTGACCGCGCGGCCGATCGAAGCGTCGATACTGCCGTCCTGATTCAGCCGCACCAAGGGGCCGTTTATCCGCACGCCTCGCCGCGCCTGGCTGCCGTTCACGAAGATGTAGGCGCTCACCTGGTTGACCGCGGCGGTGACACTGATCAGGAGAATCTGCGTCGTATTGTTGCGGAAGCGGAGGTTCGCGCCCTCGCCGAGCGCGGTTGCCACCGCGTCGGTACCCGGCGGACCATCGAAGGCATTGAGATAGGGGTAGGACGTGCGGGCGAGGATAGGAAGGCCCGCGGCGTACGCGGCGTGGAAGAGCGCGGAAGCGACCTGAGTGGCACCGCTATTGGCGCCGGTGATGTCGTTCCGCCCGATCCCATTCAGACCGGGGACGTAACCTCGAGCCCTGGTTAAGGGACCAAGGGTCTTGGCCAGGGAGAATACCGCGCCCGGCTTGAGCAGGACGTTGCTTGCGGCGGCGGCCGCGAGCCCCGCGTTGTGGACCCGGCTGGGCGAGGCGCCCACCATGCTCGTTGGCCCCTGGCCAATCGCCGTATCGAAGCCGTAGGCGCGCGCCACCGTCTGGTTAAAGGCAGCCCGAGGGTGGAGGAGGGGAATGACTACGGCGTGACTGGTCGAAGCCGCGTCGAGAATGGCGGTTGCCGTGCGGCCATAGTCAATCAGGGTTCCTGGGCCATCAGGTTGCGGAACGGGGACCGCCGAGCCGTTGGAGTCCGCGACCGTGTAGACCGAGGGAATGGGCGCCCGATCCACGGCAGCGGCAATCGGACTCATGGTGGCTCGGAGGCGTATGGGATCGAGATGCAGATTGATCTTCCAGCCCGTGGCGTGCGAATAGGTGGTTCTGAACGACAACAACCGGACCAGTTGTTGAGGGGTAACGTACCAGGCCCTAACCTTATTCACCGAGCTGAAGAAGGTCCGCTGGCTTAAAAGAGTCTGTGCCCGATCCACGGCGGCCTGCGCCACCGTGTCGTTTACCGGGGACGCCACCTGAAGGAGCGGGACCGTGATGTCATACACCGCATGGCCATCCACCACGCTCGAGAGCAGACCTGCCGCGGTCGTGGTATCGATGATCGTCCCTGGCTGCATATGCCGCGTGATCATCACCTGGCCGGCCTGTATCCCAACCACCGCTGGTTGGGGCGGTATATCGATCTGCTTGTCCAGGCTGGCTAGGTACCGCCGCACCGCTTGTTGGTCATGGGTGCCCTGGATGGCATAGTCATGGCCTTGCAGCATGGTATTGAACTGATTCCACAAGTTGGTCAGGGCGTCACCATTGTGCCCATCGCTGGTGGCGGCCTTCAGAGGCGAACTCAGATTGTACACGGCATGGAACTGCTTGGCGTTCACCTGAAAGATCCGTTCGCCGCTTGGCAGATCCAGATGCAACACGATGGGACGCCGGTCCCGTTCGTCCACCCTTTGAGCCAGGTAGCTCGGCGCGTTAGCAAGGGAAACGCCGCCCAGCGCGATCCCCCCCACACTGACATGTGGGCTCACCCGGTCGGCATAGACGTGCTGAAAGGTTGCGACGGCGCCCCCAAGCACCACCAGAATCCCGAGGAAAATACCAAATCGAAGGAGACTATCCACCTTGCGCGTGCCGCCGCCGCGTTGAAAGGCGGGCCGATCCAGGCGGCGCGACTGTACGCGGCGCGGAGAGGGAGCGCCGCGGGGAGAGCGGAAATTGGGCCGATCGAAGCGGCGGTTAATTGACGGGCGCGTCGGCGGCCCGGTCTTGCTCGGCTTGCTGCTCATGGCGGATTGCTCTGTATTCGGGATCGAGGTAGAACGCACTTCCCATCGGCGCGATCCGCCCCGCGTATTTCGTCAGTTTCTTGGTTCGGTAGGGAATAGCGCTCGCTTCGCCGGTGTAGAAGCACAACTGCCCGATCCGGAGGCCGGGATAGAGGGGAATCGGCACCTTGCCGAGGTTGGATAGCTCAAAGGTAATCACTCCAGAGAAACCGGGGTCAATAAACCCCGCCGTGGAATGAATTTGCAGGCCCAGGCGACCCCAACTGCTCCGCCCCTCGAGGCGGGCCGAGAGATCCGCGGGCAAACGGATGAACTCCAGGGTGCAGGCAAGCGCGAAATCGCCGGGATGCAGGACGTATGGTTCGGTCGGCAGGACCACGTAATCTTGCGTGTAGGCGGCGAGGTCCGCCCGCAGGGCCTGCTCGTCTTGCAGCGGCTCTATATATGGGAGCGCGCTCCGTTTTTGCGCCTGAAAGCGCGTACCCAAGCGAACGTCGAGCGAGGTAGGGCCAAGCTGGGTAGCCAGATCGACGATTGGGGTCACAACCACGTCGCCGTCGATCAGGAGCCGGCGGAGAATCTGCCGCTCATTCAGGATGCTCATTGGTCCTTCCAACGGGTGAATACCTGCTGCACGTAGGCTCCCTCAATCGATTGCTGGAGCAGGGCGCTCCGCTCATGGACGTGCGCGGCATAGGGCTCCAGGGCGTCGCGCCAGGCCCGATTCCCACCCATCAGAGTCGCGCAGAGGGGAAGGCTATGGCGCATTTTGTAGTGCCAACCCCCGGCCAGAATGGTGGCCAGCGAACAGGGCCGCTCGCCCGCGTGAGCCAGCACCGAATAAAACCGATCCGCGTCGGCCCCCTCATCCAGGCGGGCGCCAAAGTCCGAGGGCAACCTGGGGGGGAGAGCGTTGATAGGCCGCCCGTCCGCCAGCAGCGCCACCAGGCGCTCCACGTCCTCGGCGGTCGGCAAGTCGGGCGCCGGCAACCCGGCGGCCACGAAATCATCCAGGACCGACCAGTCTCGGAGCGCTTCTTGATCGTCCATGTCCCGATCTTGCCGGCCCCAGGCGCTCCCCAGCGCGCGCTGTTCGTGCAAGCGCCGGCGGAAGTACTCGGTGAGGGATCGGTAGCCGCCGGTCTCCAGGGGGAGCGCGTAAGATTCACTGGCCTGGGCCAGCAATTCCAGGTTGGATCCGGCGATCCCCCCTCCTAAACGGGCCACCAACGCCTTGCTTGCCCGCGCCGCGAAGGTCGCCTCTCCCACCAGCCGGGCCGCCACCCCCGCCACGCAGAGGCGGCGAACCCCATCCTCGTCGAGACGCGAGGGCCCACGGAGCCGCGAGGCGATGCCCTGCCGCTCCACCACGACCTCCGCCAGGGGATAGAGCACGGCCGCCCAGGCAAGAGGGTCAAGCAGGTCCGTGGTGGGAATCACCAACACGGGGCCCTCCGATGAAGGGGCGCCGGCCCACAGCCCGGCCGCCAGGAGACGCTCGCGCAACTCCGCCCCGATCTCGCCCGTATTGGCTTCCGGGAGGTCCACGGGACACAGAGTAGGCACGGGAAGGGGCATCCCCTCGGCCACCAGCTTGCGAACAAACAGATCGGAGGTGCCCAGAGGCCACCGGCTCCCCAGATAGCCCAGATGAGCCTGCACCTGGCGCAACCCGGCCGAGGCGATCCCCAGCCCGGCCAGGGCCCGGGTGGACTGGTCGGACTCGGGCGCGAAAATGGGCTGGCGCAGGGCATCCAGTTGCCTGCCCACCGCGCTCAAGCCGCCCTGCAACAGCCGCGCCACCGCCGAACCCTGCTTGCGCGATTGGTGATGGGGGTCGGCGAGCAGCGATTGAGTGAGAATCAATCGCTCGCACACTTCCGCGAAAGCGGCGGCTGGCAATGTACCGGTGATGGTACGCTCAGCAGAAGAACTAGTGACGTTTTGCATGCCGCACTAGTATACTCTACGCTTGGCGCCGCGTGCCATGGATTGAGGGGATAGTGAGCGAACCGCGACTACTGGTATTTGGCGATATTCACGGGGCGATCAGTCCGCTCAGGCGCCTCCTGGCCCGCGTGCGGCCCCAGCAAGCTGACACTCTGTTATTCCTGGGCGACTATATCGACCGGGGCGAGAACTCAAGGGCCGTACTCGACCACTTGATGCAACTCGAGCAAGATCATGCGTGCATCTTTCTCAAGGGCAACCATGAGGATATGTTTCTGCGGGCCTACGAAAGCATGAACACCCTGGATGGAAGCGAGGCCGCGATTACCGAGGAGATGCTGCTCTGGATCAGCAACGGCGGCATCACCACCTTACGCGATTTCGAGGGAGGCTGGCCGAGCGAACCCTACATCCAGTGGCTGTCGAGGCTGCGGCTCTTCCACGAGACCGACACGCATTACTTCGTGCATGCCGGATTGCGGCCTGGGGCGCCGCCGGAGGCTACCAACGACTCCGACCGGATGTGGATCCGCGAGCCGTTTCTCGGCAGCGATTACGACTGGGGAAAGACCGTGGTCTTTGGGCACACGGTGCAGATCGGCCGGCCTCTGGTACATCCGAACAAAATCGGGATTGACACCGGGGCCTTCGCCACCAAAATTGGGCGCCTGACCTGCCTGATCCTCCCCGAGGGCCAGTTTGTGTTCAACTATGGACGAGGACTGTCCGCGACTAGCTGAGGAACTTCGCGGTAACCGGGATCGCCGCCAACAGCACCACGGAGATCACCAGCACGGCGGCCCCATATCCTTCGCCGCCCCGGATCCGCTTGATACACGAATAGGCAATGAACAGCGCGCCCAGTATCTCGGCGATTACCGCTTCCGGCAAGAGCATGGCGGTGGTAGTCCTTCCGAATCTCTCCCCAAACAACGAATGGACGGGTCCGCGGTCCCGACCAGCGCGCATGGTACCATACTGGCGACAGGAGGATGGTTCCAGAGCGATTTGGGAGAGGTTTCCATGCAGACGGCGCACATCTCCGCCAAGGCCGCGCGTTTTACCGAATCGGTGATTCGCGATATGACCCGCCAGATCATGCGGTATCACCCCGACGATGGGGTGAATCTGGCCCAGGGTTTCCCCGACTTCGCCGCCCCAGCCGCGATCAAGGACGCGGCCTGCACGGCTATCCAGGAAGATCTGAACCAGTACGCGATCACCTGGGGCACCCGCCCCCTCCGTGAGGCGATCGCCCGCAAGACCGAGCGCGCCTGGGGCCGACCGGTGGACAGCGAACGCGAAATCACCGTCTGCTGTGGGGCCACCGAGACGATGATCGCCGCCATGCTGGCCACCCTTAACCCCGGCGACGAGGTCGTCATCTTCTCTCCCTTCTATGAGAACTACGGCCCGGATTGCATCCTCTCGGGTGCCGTCCCCCGCTTCGTGGCGCTCCATCCTCCCACCTGGAGCTTCGACTTCGATGAACTGGCCGCCGCTTTCGGTCCGAAGACCAGGGGGATCGTGGTCAACACCCCCCACAATCCGACCGGACACGTCTTCAGCCGCGTGGAGCTTGAGCAGATTGCCCAGCTTTGCCACAAGTACGACGTGCTTGCCTTCACCGATGAGATTTACGAGCACATGGTCTACGAAGGCGAGCACATCTCCCTTGCTACCCTGCCGGGAATGGCCGAGCGGACAGTCACGATCAGCGGCCTGTCGAAGACCTTTAGCGTGACCGGATGGCGCCTGGGCTACGCGATTGCCCCCGCTCCGATCACCGACGCGATCCGCAAGGTCCACGACTTTCTCACCGTGGGCGCCCCTCACCCCCTGCAAGCCGCCGCGGCGGCCGCCCTCAACCTGGGCGATGACTTCTTCGCCGGCCTGCGGACCGAGTACCTGGCTCGACGCGAGTATCTGGCCCCTAAACTGGCGGAGGCGGGCTTTACCTTTACCACCCCGGCGGGCGCCTACTACATCATGGCCGGCTTCGACCGCTTCGGCTACGCCAACGACCAGGAGTTCGCCCAGTACTTGGTGCGCGACATCGGGCTCGCCGTGGTCCCCGGCAGCAGCTTCTTCCCCACGCCCGAGGAGGGAAGCGCCTATATCCGCTTCGTGTTCTGCAAGAAACAGGAGACCCTGGCCCGCGCGGTGGAGAAAATCGCTACAATCGGGGCGTGACCATGTCCGCGCCCACCCCACCGCGCGTTGCCCTCCGCCGCCGTGCCTGGCCGGCCGGCCTGATCGCCCTCGATTCGCGCGATTTTCGCTTGCTGTGGTCGGGAGCGCTGGTCTCGAACATCGGCACCTGGCTGCAGGCGGTGGCTCAGGGGTGGTTGGTACTGCAACTGACAAACTCCGCCTTTTTGCTGGGCATGGTCAACGCGGTCGGCACCCTGCCGGTCATGACGTTATCGCTGTATGGGGGCGTGCTGGCGGACCAGATGGATCGCCGGCTCCTTCTGATCCTGGCCCAATCCTCCTTGCTGGTGTTTACTCTGGCGATGGCGGTCCTCACCGGCACGCACATCATCAACGTGGGCTGGCTCCTCCTGCTGGTATTCGTGATTGGCAGCGTCTCAGCTCTCAGCTCGCCGGCCTGGCAATCATTCGTGGGCGATCTGGTCCCCAAAGCCAGCCTGATGAACGCGATCGCCCTCAACTCGGCGCAATTCAACGTGGCCCGCGTGGTAGGGCCCGCGATGGCCGGCACCCTGATCGCACTCATCGGGATCGCGGGCTGCTTCACCTTGAATGGGCTCAGCTTCCTGGCCGTGGTAGTGGCCCTGGGATTCATGCGCCGGCCCCAGGTCAACCGCGCGGATTCGAGGGTAGGGGCCTGGCGCAGCGTGGTGGATGGGGTGAAGTTCGCGGCCGGCCACGCCGAATCGCGGGCCATTCTCCTCCTGGCGACCGTGCATACGATCTTTGGCATGCCATTCCTGATGTTGATGCCGGTATTCGCCAAGGATGTCTACCAGGGGAACGCGGGCGACCTTGGGGTACTGCTGGCCGCGATGGGAGCGGGGGCGGTGGTTGGGGCCTTGGTGACCGCCCGCCTGGGCGCGGCGCCTCGGAAGGGGTTGATTATTCTGGGGATGGAAATAGCCTTCACCCTGGCCCTCTTCGCCTTCGCCCTGATGCCGGCTCGGCTGCCCGCTATGTTCGCGCTCGCGGTGGTGGGCTTCTGGATGGTCAGCTTCTTCGCTATCGCCAACACGGCGCTGCAAATCCTCAGTCATGAAGAGATGCGGGGGCGGGTGATGGCGCTGTGGACCATCGCCTCCTGGGGTATCTCGCCCGTGGGCAGTCTGTGGGCTGGGGCTCTGGCAAGCCGGATAGGGGCCCAGGCCACGGTGGCGATCGGGGCGGGCGTGTGCCTCATCTACGCCCTGGCCACCGGCGCGCTGTCCGCCCCCTTGCGTGAGCTGTAGGGTAGTCCGCCAGGGGGAGATGAACGCGCGTGTTAGGGGCGCGGGTCTTCAGGCATACACATTACCTACACATCGCGCCCTCCGCGTCTCTCCTGAAGCACAGAAGCACAGAGGGAACGGAAAACACAGATGACTACCCTGGGAGCAGGGTGAGGGCTGGATAAGCAAGGGTGCGGAAACGGAGCTGCCATCCGTGTTCTCCGTACCCTCCGTGTCTCCGTGATTCAGGAGGCCAAATCACCGCCGTGCGAACCGGAGTCGCACTCTGTGTTTTCCATTCCCTCTGTGCTTCTGTGCTTCAGGAGGGGGGTCAAGCGGGCCTGGAGACCCGCGCCCCAACCATGCATCCGCATACAAGACGCCGCCTTGTGCGCATTCATGTGGTAAGAGCATGGCAATTGGCTCATAGTACGATGTAGTCATTGGCAAGGGCACCGCTCGCATGAGATACACACAGGGAGCGCTTACGCTGCCAATGAAGCGTGATAGTTGGATAGGCGCGACTGGAGATCCCGGTGGTGCGAGAAGGAGAAATGATGATCGGCGGAAAATCTGGCTATCCGGCACAACGGCTGAGATGGGGCGTGGCGAGGCTGCTAATCGTGCTGCTCGCGCTGGCCATGCCGGCTCTCGGCCCCAGCGTGGCTCATGCCGATACCTTCACCTACACCGGCACCCTGACCAGCGAAGGCGATTGCCAGTACTCGGTCGATGTGGATACCGACGCCAAGACCTTCGCTGCCACCATCACCTGCTCGGGCGCCCATCTCAGCTTTGCCGCCGAGGGCCTCTACAAGGGCTCCGCGGCGACGGTCAGCGATTTCACGGTCAACGTGGACGGCAACGACTTCAAGGTCG
>JANWHO010000083.1 GCA_025450375.1 Chloroflexota bacterium | reverse complement strand
TGCGAGTTGTGGACGGCGGACAGCAAGTTCTTTCATGCCGTCCACCCGTATGTTTCGCTACTCAAGCACATCAATGGGTCATCGATTTGACGAAGCGGTTGGAGGCTGGGACGGCGCCGGAAAACATGGAACGTGCTGCCTCAGGATCTACGATATAGAACTGAACCACTCCTACCGAAGGTCAGTAGAGTTTCAGGCCGGAGATGTCCTTTCCAGCTTCCAGCCGCGGCACGGAATGCTTCTATGTCCGCGGCAGCCTTGGAAGCTCCCTGATCGCCGGCACGAGGGTTAGCCTGCCGAGGTGCTGCCGGCACGATCCTCGCGATCACAACGTTTCCGCGACGAAGGGTGCGAGGCGTGCAGGTTTTGCTTACTTCCTCTGCCAGACGCGCCAGTTCGGGTATGTCCGATATGTCGATTGCGCTACGTTCTTTGGCCATATCCAGTTACCTCCGTGCAGGCCGATAGATGTAGTATCGCATAGGTGCGGGCATTGCCGCGCGATGTTCTCATCAGAACCTGCCACTTCGCGCTGCCGCGCTAGCTGCTGCCATGGCTGATTCCACGGCCAATGGCTTGTCGGTGGCCGGACGGCCCTTTCAAGGAAATCGTCGCGTACTGGGGGCCGGAATGAGGATGCAATTGGTATTTGGGGAGGACTCCCAATGATGCCTGAAAGAGACGCCGTAGCGACTTCACTTGAAGCGGCGGTGCGAGCCACTCTGAGCGGACAATGCGCGGATGCCGAGAGCGCGCTGAAGGACATCGTCGTGTCGCGCCCTGTCCTGGATACCTCGGCCCTGGTTGCTCAGCCCGCCGCGGATGCCGGGAGAACGAGGGCGAAGCGCAAGAATGTTACGCTTGCAACTCAGATTGCGATCTTTCGCCGCGACAACTTCACCTGCCGGTATTGCGGCAAACAGACAACATTTCTCCCGCTAGCACGCCTGCTCTCCGCGCTCTGTCCTTCAGCTCTGCCGTATCACACGCATGGGAAGTTTGGCTCCTGCCACCTCCTGTTCTGGACCCACATGGCGAGCATCGAGCATGTCGTCCCGGTGGCGGCCGGAGGTGACAACGACGAGAATAACCTCGCCACCGCATGCTATTGGTGTAATGACTGGAAGTCGCACTGGACGGTCGAGCGACTTGGCTGGACGCTCCACCCATCATCTGAAAGCGCCTGGGATGGCCTCTCGCGCTACTATCCCGCGCTCTATGATCGATACGCACGAGGCCGTGAGGCAGCCCCCGAAGCTTATTTCCGCCTCTGGCTGCGAGCGCTTGCGCCTAGTGAGGGCGGCGCCGGTATATCGACGCGCGCGGCTGAACCGCGCATAGATGAAACCGAGCCACAACCGCAACCCACGTCGAGGCATCATGTTGAGAGTGATGATTGCTCAACCTCGTCCGACACATCGGAGCGCAATCAGGTCAGTGTCATTGTAGGCAAACGAGGCGCGCCATGATACCTCCTAGAGCCAGCGGCCGCCCACTGTTCCGTGCCGCCTTGCATCCTGCCGTAGGCCCGGCGCCAAGGCCGCCCACAGGGCTTGGCCCGGCACTCGCCCTACTCGACGGAACAATCGCGGTCCAGATGCGGAGCCTTGCCGCGAATCGGGCCGCCCGGGCCGGTGATCCGGTGATTAGCGCCCTCAACGGGCTCTTCGACCTTGGAGCGGAATTGCGTGACCTGGGAGCCATGCTGGATGACTTTGGTGGGTCATGGATGGCGAACGCGCTGGCGCATAGTATGGGCGCGATCCCCGTGATGAAGCGGGCCCGAGCCGGCGGGCTCACTACCGAAGGGAGCGAGCGATGGGCCGAGGCGGCGCAGGCGATCCTGGCACCCGAAGAGGGAGCACGCCTAACTGCGTATTGCCAGGAATGCCGACAGTGGGAGCGTCGACTGGACAAAAATATCGGCAGTATGGCCGCCGATCCGGACTGGGATATGGGTTCGGCCAGGGGAATACCGCCAAGCGCGCCGGAAGCGTTCCTCGCCCGATCCCTGGAAGCAGCGGGAATCTCCATGCAGGCACAGGTTGGGGTGTCACGCCATGGCGGGCGCCGCCAGGGGGGATGGTTCCGCGCCTTCTGGCTGGATTGCGCGCACCGCGATGTGGCCTTTCTCCTTCGGCTGGACGTGGAGCTGGATGGGGTGCACCATGGCAGGGCGGATCGGGCCGCGCGCGACGAGGAGCGGAATCGATTCTTGCAAGCGCGCGGCTGGTATGTGCTGCGGGTGGATAGCCGCAATCTGGGCCGAGAGGAGCATTCTAGGGCAGTAAAGGTGGCGGCGAAGCTCGTATGGCGCCACCGTCGGGCCATCATGCTGGCACGGAGTGATCTCCCCGCCATTAACCGCGTGCTCACCCCAGACGACGCGACAACAAGCAGTGCGCCGTGAGGGAGGAAGAGTCGCTTCCATCGTTAATTACCAGACGGATGAGTGGTTACGGCGTTTGGGCATGGGCGACGAGACCGTGCCCAAAACATCACTACTCCGCCGTGCGCACCCTTGGATCGATCCACCCGTAGATCATGTCAATGCCAAGGTTGGCCAGCAGGATCAGGCAGGCGGCGAAGAGCACCGTGCCCTGAATCATCGGTAAGTCCTCGTTCAGGATGGCCTGCCAGGCCAGGGAGCCGATCCCCGGAACCCCGAACACCTGCTCGATCACCAGGACACCGCCCAAAAAGGCGCCCAGATCCATCCCCGCCATGGTGACCACGGTGCGGATGGCGTTGCGGAACGCATGCTTCAAGACCACCTGCCGGCCGCTGAGACCCTTGGCCCGCGCGGTGCGCACGTAGTCCTCGCCCAGGGTCTCCAGCATCGCGGTCCGGGTCATGCGGGTGTAGTAGGCGGCCCCCGAAAACCCGAGGGTAATCGATGGCAGGATGATCCAGGTCCAGTGTTCGGTGCCGCCCAACGGTAAGATGGGCCACATGAAGCCGAACACGTAGAGCAGGATGAGCCCCAACCAGAAGGATGGGACGGCGAGCCCAAGCAAGGCGGCGGTCATCGCAATCCCGTCCGCCGGCTTCCCGCGGCGGACGGCGGCGACGATCCCGAGGGCCACCCCGAACAGGAGCTCGACCACCAGGCCCCCAATCGCCACCGCCGCCGTGTAGGGGAAGTGAGTCCAGATAGCGGGAAGCACCTCCTGCTCGGTTCGGTAGGAGAGCCCGAAGTCCCCGCGGATCGCGTTCCAGGCGAACTTCCCGTACTGGATGTAGACCGGCTGGTCGAGACCAAGCTGATGATGGATGCTCCGGACCACCGACTCCGGGGCCTGTGGCCCGGCGATCACGCGCGCTGGATCGCCGGGCAGTAGGTACGAGATCACGAAGGTGATGATCGATACTCCCACCAGGGCAATGATCATCCACAGCACCCGTTGGACCATGTGCCGTATCATACTTGGCCCCGGACCTCAGGCCGCTATTTCAGATACCACTGTTGGTATTCGTAGACGAAGTTTGGATCGATCAGGAATCCTCCGATCCGTGGATTGACGAAGTCGTACTCCACGCCATAGTAGAGGGGCACGTAGCCGTACTCCGCCAGGGCGAGCTTTTGCGCCTTTTTCCAGAGAGGCACCGCTTGCGCGACCGGCAGCTGCTCCGCTCGGTTGAGCAGGGCGTCCACCCGTGGGTCGGCGAATTCGGCCATGTTGTTCCCGGCCTGGATCTCGTTGCTGTTAAAGGTCCAGTTCATGAAGAACGAGGGGACGATCGCCAGCCAGTCGTTGATCTGGGTGGGCGCTCCTCCCGGCGTGCTGGCCGTGGTTGAATACTGCGCCAGGGAGACGATATGCAGATCGGCCTTGATTCCCACCTGGGCCAGGTCGTATTGGATCGAAGTCGCCTCCTGGGGACCGGGCGGCGTGGAGAACATCATGATCGAGGTGGAGAAGCCGTGCGGGAAGCCGGCCTCTTTCAACAGGGCGCGGGCCCTGGCCGGGTTGTAGACCGGCTGCGGGATCGAGGGATCGTAGCCGGGGACGCCTGGCGGCATAATCTGGCTGGCCAGCACCCCGCGCCCGTTCAAGAGAAGGACGATCTTCTGCCGATTGATCGCGTAGGAGACCGCCTCCCGCACCTTGAGGTTCTGGAAGGGCTTGTCCTTCATGGAGATCACGAAGAACCAGGGTTCCGGCATCGTGGTATGGTAGAGGTACGATTGCCAGCGTGGATTGTTCTTGATCCCCAGGAAGAGCGAGAGGGGGATCCCATCGCCGCCATTCACGTCGCCCGCCGATATATCGGCCGTCCCCTGTTCCACCTGCAAGACGGCCAGATTAGAGGGGACGTCCGTATGCATGATGAGCTTGTCCAGATGACCGGCCGTGGCGGGATCGAAGTAGCCAGGGTTCTTCACCAGGACCATCTGTACGCCCGATGACCAGTTTTGCAGAATGTATTGTCCATCGCCCACCACCTCGTGACCGAATCGCGCCCCGTCCCGCTCCACGACCTTCCTCGGGACCGCCGCCAGGGCAGTGTAGGTGATGTCATAGAGGAATGCGTTGTCGGGCGCCGTCAGGTCGATTTCCAGGGTGAGCGGGTTTACGACCTTGATCCCCGATACCGTCTTCGCCTTCCCCGCCGCGAAGTCGTTGGCGCCCACCACCCCGCTGAGGGTGCTGGAATAGGGGGATTTGGTGGCGGGGATTAGCAGCCGCTCGAAAGAGTATTTGAAGGCGGCGGCGTCCGCGGGCTCCCCGTCGGTGAATGTGATCCCCGGGTGAATATGGAAGACGTAGGTCTTCCCCCCGTTGCTGACCGCCGGCATGGCGGTCGCCCCCCAGGGTACGATCTTGGTTGAGCCGGGCTGATTGGTCAGCAGGGTGACGAACAGGACATGCTGAATGGTGAGCGAGTAGCCATCGGCGGCCAGCGCCGGATCAAGGGTATCCGGATCGGTGCTGAAGTCCAGGTTGGCGGTGCCGCCGTCGTGGGCGCCCAGGCGTACGGCGGCTCCGGCGGGCGGGGCAGCCGAGAGCAGGCCGCAGGTCAGCAGGGCGGCGACCGCGGTCAGCGAGGCAAAGCGTCTCGGGTCTCTCATCTGGGGGATTCCTCCTTGTCCGTTACTGTCAGGTACCACGCGCCGTGTGCATGTTCGAAACCTAGCGTCTCTCGGTGAAAGCCTCCGTAGGGGTGCCCCTACGGAGGCGTACAGAATGGCTAATGGCGGGGATCCAGAGCGTCGCGCAAACCGTCACCGAGCAGGTTGAAGCCCAGAATGGAAATGCCCAGCACGATGCCGGGGAAAATGACCAGCCATGGGGCCACCGAGAGATACTGCGAGC
>JANWHO010000082.1 GCA_025450375.1 Chloroflexota bacterium | reverse complement strand
GAAGCTGATGGTTTGGGCCGCCAGAATCGGCTGGTCGGAGAGCACGAGCAATCCGTGCTGGCTTGGGGGCGCCCAGGCATTGATATTCACGGTGGTGGCCGTACGCGGGGCGACAGTCACCGTTTTGCTCAGCCGCCGCCCACCTGTGGCCAGGAGGAGTAGCGAGACCGACGCTGGCTGGCCAGTGGAGTTTGCCAGGGACATGCTTTCGCTGGGTCTGCTGATCACGTCCCGTGTGTCACCCTCGCTGAAGACATGTTGGCGGGCCGGGGCCGTCAGGTGCTCGGTCACCAGGCCGCGGTAGTGCTTTGCGAGACTGGGCTCTCCGCCAGGAGCCAGTAATCCGAAGAAGCCGGCGGCGATAGGACTATCCGATCGGAAGGAAACCGCGCTCCAGTCGCCGTCACTCTTTGGCAGGCCGATGCTCTCCTGCCGGCCTGCCGCGACTCGGATACTTCGCGACCACACGGAATGGAAGCGCGCGTCCAGGCCGCTCAACCGCACGGTGGAAGCCCGTGAGTGTGGGTTGAACAGCACCAGCGAATCTCGACCGCCGCCGGCGGATGGAGTGACGAAATACCCGCTCGCGGACAGGCTGTCGATGCCGCTCGCCGCGGTAAAACCGAGGTCGCCCTGGTAGTTTTGTCGTGACTCCACCACGACTCCGGGGCCGGTGCCAAGTTGGCGCACTTCCGCCGACGCGGTGCCGTGGGGGAGGGTGATGATACGGATGCCGAGCGGCTGCACTACCACTACCTGGTACGGGTGCAGCACACCGCCGGCCACCAGAGAAACCCTTACGGTTTCCGGTGTGGCGCCGGGGTTCAGCAAGGAGAGCCGTTCCGACTCTCCCGCGACCACCGGCATGGCCGGCACATACCAGGCCGGCGCGGGCGCCCGGAGCCCGATCGTGGTCACGGCGCCGGTCCCTTCATCGGCGAGGCTCCCATGATATTCGGTGCGGGAGACATACACGGGCCGGCTAGCCTGGACAATTGCCCCCAGGCTGTCGCCTGGTCCCGCCGCGTCGGTCGCGTCCAGGGTCGCCCGCCCGTCTGGCGGCACGTCGGTAACCACGTAGGCATGCCGGCCATCGGCGCGGACCAGGGTGGTGACCACGAACGCCGGATCGGCACCGGGATTGACGAAGGCGAGGGTTTCGCGGTCGCGGGCCGCACTCGATCCTTCGGCGAAATACCAGAGGCGGCTCGCTCCTCGGGTGGTGTCCGGGAATCCCGCCTGATTTGATGTTCCGCCAAGGCGGGCGCCCTCGGCCACGGCAAAGAGGCTGGGTCGGGTCGCGATCGAGGATTGGCGGATCGAGCTGCCGCTGGTAGCCAGATCATGTGATCTGTTCAGGCTCGAGCCGCCTCCCGTCGCGCGAGACCCGGCTGGGTGAAGATAGCTTCCCTGGGTCGGGCTGGGTGTGGGGGACGGACTGCTGGTGGGCGACCCCGTGATGACCGGCAACAGCCGCTGGATCAGGGAGGTAGCGGTGGGCGACGGGGTGCCGCTTACCATGGGCGAGACCGTGGGCGACTCGGCCGGGCTCGCGGTCTCGCTGGGAGTGGAGGTAGCGGTCGCTGTTCCTACCCTGGTAGGGGTTGGACTGGCGGTAGGGGTGCCGGGAGGAGACGGGGTGGGCGACGGGGACGCGGTCGCGGTGGACGTTGACGGAACCGGCGTGGGCTGTCCCGCGGCCAGGACGCTGATCGTGACGGTGAATGGAGCCCCAGCTGGGAATCCGGAGGCATCGTAGACTCGCCAGATCGTGGGTAATACCTGGCCGGGAGCGAGAGCGGGGAGAAACAGGGGGACGCTGACCGTGCCGCCGGGAGGGATGCCCGGCAGATTGTAGCCGCCTGGGAGCTCGGGAAGACTGCCGGCACGCCTGCGCACGGAGAACCGCCCATTCCAGGTGGTGGTTCCCGTGTTCCTTAAGCGAAGCAGGGCAACCGAAGGCGCGGCGCCCGCGACATAGATCGTGGCCGGTCCGTCCAGCTTGGCCCCGCTTCGCACCTGGCGCCCGACAGCGGACTTCAGGATTGGGAGCAACCGATAGACATTGATTCCAGGGCACGAAGTAGCATAGAAGTCGCGATGACCGGCCAGATTCGCGAAGGTAAGGGTCCCGTCATCGGTGACGCCCTCCATGTTGATGCCGAACTGGTTGCCCAGTCGCGAGACCAACCCGACCAGCGCGTTGACCATGGCTGGGGGAGGGGTTTGGGAATCAAAGTTGCCGATCAGTGATATGCCGATGGCACCATAGTTATTGTGCTCTGTATGGGCGCCCACCGCCGTGGGTCCGCCGGCCCGCCCTTCGTAGATGTTTCCCCGTGGGTCGATCACATAGTTGTAGCCGATGTCACCCCACCCATTCCCGAAGGTGTGATAGGTCCAGATGCTTCGCACATCCGCGGATCCATCACCACTGTAGCCAGTATCGGTATGATGGATGATGATGTGGTACGGCTGCTTGAAGAAGGGAATCCAGCGAGGGCTGCCCTCGCCATCGGGGCTGCCCCAGGCGGATCGCGAGATTACCGCGGACCCGCTGATTGCCGGCGCCGAGAATTGGGTGGCGGGCGCGAGGGTGGACGCGAACCCTTCGGCAAGATTCACCGCTGGGCCGAGCGTTGTCCGAGAAAGCGGGAAGAGTGCGGGAAGATTCAGGCGTTGGGCCGGCGCCGTCGGCACGCCGTATACCCTGAGCCGCGACAGCACCGCTGGCGCCTTGCCGCGGGAAAACTGGAATCGCAGTGACAGCATTTGGGTACCCGAGGGAAGCGTAAACGGATCAACCACTTGCGTCCCTGGGCCATCGCGTTCCAGCGGTTCGGCCAGGGACATCGGCACCCAGGCTCCTCCATCCCGCGCCCCAATGCTCACCGTTGCGGATTGGTCGAGCGCGAATGACGCGCCAAGGCTGGCCAGAGGCAGCGCGCTCCGCGCGCTGATCACCAGTTCCCCTCCGCCCGAGGCCACGGTCCACCCTGCGCCCGATCGCTTCAGGCCGTGCGACTCCCTGGTGATGGGAGTGAGTTGCTCCATGATTACCGGTGGGGACTTCGCCGTCACTGTAGCCTGGGATTTGAGCGGCGCGGCCACTCTTGACGGCGCCCAGGTGGTGGAGTCTTCCGTCCGTGCGGCTGGGGCCGCACTTACGCCCGGCCGGATGGGGAGTGTCGTGGAGAGTACGAGCGCGACGAGAAGCATGATGATCTGGAGAATGCGGGGGAGGCGTCGTGCCATGGGGTTCCATTCTCGTTGATGCCTGGTACTTGGCTGGGTTGGCGCGCGGTCAGGCAGCCCTACGCGGAGTGTAGCGAACCGGCTGGAGGCGTGATCTTGGGAGAGTGGACAGGCACCCCCGACTGGACGGCGGCTGTGATACCCTTACAGCGATTCTTTTCGCGGTCACGAGTTACCAACATAACACCTGGAAACCGGATCAGCACCGGCCGCGGCCGCGTCCACGGGCTTCCTGCTGGAATCCAAATCATCGGTTGGTCAAAAAATTGTGAGAAATTCTGGCTGGTACATACCTTTCTGGCGGAAGCCAAAGCGGGCGCAAGGTGACGCCTTGCCAAATGAGCGGGCGGAAAAGCGCCGCCGCCCACGGCAGCGGTCGGATGACGATTTGGATCGGGTGCGCGATGAATGGGTGAGCCGGTACAACTCCCGCGCTCGGGCGCTGCGTACCCTCGGCCTCTCGGTGGGCACGCCGACCGAGGAGATCGACGCCCGCTATGAGTCCTTGATCGGTGAATTAGCGAATGCGCCGGCCAGCGAGGAACAACGAGCCCAATTGCGCCGTGCCTATGCCATACTGAAGGAAGAGTAAAGGAGCTCGTTCATGTCCAGTCCATCGGACCATCCCTTGCGCTTTAGCGTACAGGTCCAGGCCCAACACACCACCTGGCCGGAATACATCGCGGCGGTTCGGGCAGTTGAGGAAATGGGCTACTATAGCGTGTGGAACTTCGATCATCTCCTGCCACCAGATGGGGCCGATGATGGGGCTTGCTTCGAGACCTGGACCACCAGCGCCGCCATGGCCGCCGCGACCAGCCGGATTCGGATTGGCATCCTCGTGAACGGCGTCCTCTATCGCGACCCCGCGACCCTTGCCAAAAGCGCGGTTATGGTGGACCAGATCAGCAATGGCCGCTTTCAATTCGCCCTGGGCGCCGCCTGGGCCGAGCGGGAGTTTCGCGCCTATGGGCTCCCCTTCCCTCCAATCGGAGAACGGATGGATCGGCTCGAGGAGACGCTGCGGATCGTCACCTCGCTCTGGACCGAGCCCCGAACCACCTTTAACGGCACGTACTACACAATCACGGACGCGCCGTGCGAACCGAAGCCGGTGCAGCGGCCCTATCCGCCGATCCTGATCGGTGGCAATGGGGCCCGAACCCTCCGCAAGGCCGCCAAATACGCCAACGAATGGAACGGATTCGGCTCGCCGACCGACATGGCTCCTCACATTGAACAACTGCGCCGGAACTGTCAGGCGATCGGGCGCGACTTCAGTCAGATCACCCTGTCCGTCCATCCATTGCTGGCGATTGCCCGGACGCACGAGGAAGCGGCGGCGAAAGCTCGCGCGCTAGCGGCCAGCGTGGGGAAGCGCGTGGAGGACGACCGGGAGCGGTGGCTCATTGGGACGCCCGCCGAGATTCGCGACCGGGTGGCCCGCTTCCAGGACGTGGGGGTCACGCACTTTATCATGGGCGTCGGGGCGCCATATGACCTGGATGGGTTGCGCCTGTTCGCGGACGAGGTGATGGGCGGCTAGTGTTTTCTCCGGTTATTTTTAACGGCGGGTTGAGCAGACTGGTGCCATGATCGAGCGTCAGTTCACCGATGACAGTCTTGCCGCGTTGTATGACGCGTTCTGCCCCCCGCCGACGCAGCGCGAGGACTTCGGCTTCTACCTCCCATTGGTGATGTCTGCGAGGGCTGTGCTTGACGTAGGGTGCGGGACGGGCGCACTCTTGCACCTGGCGCGGGAGTCCGGTCATACCGGGCGGCTGTGCGGACTCGATCCGGCTCGCGGCATGCTCAACCAAGCGCGTCAGTGGGCGGACATCGAGTGGATCCACGGCGACCTGTCGTCGGTCAGATGGGACCGGGAGTTCGACCTGGTGGTCATGACCGGTCATGCCTTCCAGGAGTTCGTCGAGGATGACGAGATACGCGTCGCGCTCGCCGCGATCCGAGCGGCTCTCATCGACGGTGGGTACTTCGCGTTTGAGACGCGCAACCCGCTGGTTCGCGGGTGGGAGCGCTGGGCGACGGACTACACGGGCGAGGTGACTGATGCGACCGGCACCTCGGTGCGACGTGAGTATCAGGTGGAGTTGCCGGTTGAGGGAGGCGTCGTTCGTAGTATCAACACGTTCACCAGCCCCGGTTGGGACCGTCCACTGGTGAGCCGCGGTACGCTCAGGTTCCTTGCCGCGGATGCGCTGTCATCGTTCCTGTCCGTGGCCGGCCTGGCGATCGAGGAGCAGTTCGGGGACTGGACCAGGCGCCCGCTCACCGACACGAGCCCGGAGATCATCACCATCGCACGGAAGGGCTAGGCATGCCCGCTTTCCGCATCACGCCAGCGATCACGTATCCCGCGTCTCACCCTCCGCGGCCACCGTATCCGGTGGAGCGATTGTCGCCGTGCCCAGCCCGGCGCCGCGCGGTAATTCGGCGATCGGAATATGGCAGAGAACTCCGTGGCCGGGACCAACGATCTGAAAGGGCGGGAACACCTGGTCGCAGATCGGGCCGATGTGCCGGTGGCACCGGCTCTTGAAGGGGCAACCCTGGCCGTCGAGCACCTCGGGTTTGGTTTCGCTGTACAGGGCCAGATGGGCGGTCGGCGTGTCGGGATCGGGGACCGGGACGGAGGCGAGGAGGAGTTCGGTGTAGGGACAATTGGGGCCGCTGTACACCTGATCGGTGGTTCCGGATTCCACGATGTAGCCCTTGTAGAGCACCACAACCCGATCGGCAAGATATTGCACGACCTGCAAGTCGTGGGATATGAAGAGATAGGCCGTCCCCCAGCGGGCTTGCAGCCCTTGCAAAAGGTTGAGTACTGTGGCTTGCACCGAGACATCGAGGCCGGAGACCGGCTCGTCGCAGATCACGAGTTTGGTCCGGGTGGCGAAAGCACGGGCAATCGCTACTCGCTGCTTCTCTCCCCCGCTCAATTGACTGGGGAAGCGGTCCATATAGTGCTCATCGAGATTGACCGCTCGCAAAAGATCCCGGGCCGCCGCCTCGGCTTCCCGCTTCCCCAACCGTTCGAGCAGGCGGATGGGCCGCGTGAGGATAGTGCGAATGGTGTGGCGGGGGTTGAGCGACATATCGGGATTCTGAAACACCATCTGCAGTTCGCTTAGGGTGTCCTTGCCGCGCCGGTCCAGCCTGAGCGGCAGGTCTCGGCTGCCGAAGGTGATGGTGCCCTCGTCGGCGGCGGTGAGCCCAAGGACACAGCGGGCCAGGGTGGTCTTCCCACTGCCACTTTCCCCCACCAATCCGATCGTCTCACCCCTGGCTAGTTGCAGAGTGACGGCGCTCAACACTTTCGTGTTATGTTGGCTCGGCCCTTTGAACCAGCCGGCTCCCGCCGACCCTTGATGGAAGGTTTTGGCGATCCCATGGAGCTCAAGCAAGGCCGGAGCATCTGAACCCGGCATCGGTTCGGCGGCGAGCTCGTTCCCATTGTCGGTGGCCGGTACCCTGGCCTCGTTCACGATCAGGTGGCGCCAGTGAAGGCATCGCGTGGCGTGCCCATCCTCCTCCTCCTTGAGTTCGGGGCGGATCACCGTGCAGTCGGCTTCCGCGTACCGGCAACGCGGCTCGAACACGCAGGCCGGCGGGAGGTTGGTCAGGCTGGGCAGGCGACCAGGAATGGGGATCAGCGGGCGACGGGACTGGCCGCCGCCACGGGCCGGGAGGCAGTCAATCAGGCCGCGCGTATAGGGGTGCCTTGGACTATGAAACAGGTCACGGAGGCTCGAGTGCTCGACCATCTCCCCGGCGTAGAACACGGCAACTCGGTCGGCGATGCGAGTGATTACCGCCAGATCATGGGCAATGAAGATGAGGGTGGTATTGAACTCTTTCCGCAATTCCTCCAGCAACTCCAGTACCGCCGCCTGGGTGGTCACGTCGAGCGCCGTGGTGGGCTCGTCGAGCAGGAGAAGATCGGGTTCGGTCGCAAGGGCCATGGCAATCACCACACGCTGTTGCATGCCGCCGCTGGCCTGGTGGGGGTAGAGCCGGGCGACGCGGGCCGGTTCGTGAATATGTACGCGCTCCAGCATCTCCAAGGTCCGCCTGCCTGCTTCGTCCTCGCCAACCCCACGGTGGGTGGTGAATACTTCGGCGATCTGCTTGCCCAGAGGAATCGACGGGTTGAGCGCCGCCTGTGGCTGCTGGTAGACCATGGCCAGACGATCGCCGCGGAGGGCGCGCATCTCCTTGTCCGATGCTTGCAACAAGTCACGTCCGTGATAGAGGATAGCGCCCTCGTCGACGCCGCCGTTCGACCCCAGGTAGCGCATGATCGCCCAGGCCAGCGTACTCTTACCCGAGCCGCTTTCGCCGATGATCCCCAGCGCATCGCCCGCTTGCAGGGTAAAGGAGATGTCGCGGAGAGCCGGGATCGCAACCTTTCCTTGTCGATAGGAGACGCTGAGATTTCTCACCTCAAGGAGCGGCGCTTCGTTCATGAGGCCGCTACTTCGGGCGCGGGCACCGGCTGCTCCGGGGCCGGCGCGTCGCCCCCCCGTTGCTCCAGGGAGAGCATCAGTTGCTTTACTCCATCGGACACCAGATTGACCCCGATCACCAGGGTGGAAATCGCCAGGGCGGGGAAGATCACCATCCAGGGAGAGACCGAGGCATAATTCTGCGCCTCGCTGACCATCACGCCCCAGTCGGGGGTAGGCGGCTGCACCCCGACCCCGAGAAAGCCGAGCGAGGCAATAAGGAAGATCGCGTAGCCGAGGCGGATTGACCCCTCCACGGCCAGGACGCCCAGCAGATTGGGGAGTAACTCGCGGAGCATGATCGCCGGGCCGCGCTCCCCGCGCAACCTGGCGGCGGCGATGAACTCGCGATCGGCGAGCGGAAGCACGGCGCTCCGGACCACCCGGGCCACCAGGGGCGAGAAGACGATCACGGTGGAGGCGAAAAGGCCGAGATCCCCTGGTCCTACCATAGCCAGGATGAGGAGGGCGAGGAGGACGGCCGGGAGGGCCATGGCCGCGTCCGCGATCCGCATCAGCACCTCGTCCACCACGCCGCCATAGTAGCCGCTGACCAGGGCCACGATGGTGCCGCAGATCAGGGAGGCCAGGGTCGAGATGCCGGAGAGCAGCAACACGGACCGGCTGCCGAAAAGCACCCGGCTGAGGATATCGCGCCCATGATCATCGGTACCAAACCAATGAGCCCCGGAAGGGGCCGCCTGGAGATCCTGGAGATGGAAGCTACCCTTGATTGGGTCGTACGGAGCGATGAGCGGGGCGAAGATAGCGATTAGCACCCAGGCAATCACCAGGAAGGCCCCAAAGGCGGCCAGGGGCTGCGCCTGAATCTGCTCCAACCAGAACGCCAGACGGCGCGGCCAGCCACGTCCGGCGCCCGTCGCTCTGGCGTGCGTCACCGCCGCCATGCCGCGCTCCTCATCTCACGAAAACCGGACACGGGGATTGAGTACCACATAGAGGACGTCCGCCAAAAGATTGGAGAGAGAAAAGATCAGGGCGATCAGCAGGGTGATGTCTTGCAAAAGCGGTACGTCTCGCTGTTGGACGGCCTGCAAAAGAAGGCGGCCCAGGCCGGGATAGCCATAGAGACTCTCGGTGACCACGATACCGCCCAGGAGCCAGCCCACGTTCGAGGCAATGATCGTGATCGAGGGCAGCAAGGCGTTGCGAAGCGCGTGGCGTAGCACCACCGAGCGGTAGCTAACTCCTTTGAGGACGGCGGTGCGGACGTAGTCGGTCTCCATCACATCGATCACGTTCGTGCGGGTCATGCGGCCAATATAGGCAAGGAGCACCAGGGACAGGGTAATCACCGGCATGATGAATGACTGCACGAGTGGCCAGAAACCGATGCTGGTGTCGAAGGTGTTGGTGGCGGGCAGCCAATGAAGCCAGGTCGCGAAAATGGCAACCAGGAAGGTGCCGGTCACGAACTCCGGTTGGGCTACTCCGGCTAGGGTAACGAGTGAGATCACGGTGTCTGGCCAGCGATTCTTATTGAGGCCGGCCAGGATACCGAGCACCAACGAGACCGGGACCGTAAAGATGAACGCGGCACCCGCCAGAATAGCGGAGTTCCCCAGCTTGTTGAGGACGAGCGGGCCGGCCGGCACTTGAAAGATCAGGGAATTGCCCAAATCACCATGCAGCAAGCCCCCGAGCCAGGATAGGTAACGGAAGATGGCAGGCTGATCGAGGCCAAGTTGATGCCGCAGCGCCTTCAAAGCTTCTGGAGTCGCCGACTGGCCGAGAATGGCCTGCGCCGTATCCACTGGGAGGATGCTGGTGACCACGAAGACGATGATCGAGACCAGCAGTAGCACCAGGAGAATCAGTAGGCTTCGCCGAATAAGGAATCGAGCCATTCACCCTACTCAAGCTCGTTGCGTGTAGGAAACAGGACCTCCGGCTGAGGCCGGGTGTAGCATGTTTGACCCGCTTCTCATTATCCACATATTCCCCCCAGAGGTGGAGTGTGGTGTGCGACCACGTAGGGGCACCGGGTACCCCCTGGGTGATGGGTGCCCCTACTTAATAGAGCTTCCCGGTAACGAGCCGCCTCCGCTTACGAGAGCCAGACGCTCTTGTAATACTGGAACGTGTTGGACATGGGCTGGTAGCCCTGGACCTTGTTGCTGTACGGGAAAATGAAAGTGGTGAAGATGGGAATGATCGAGGGTCCATCATCGCTGATCAATTGCTCGATCTGCTTATACAGCGACTTCCGCTTCCCGGTATTGAGTTCGGAGGAGGACGCGGCGATCAGGGAATCCAGCTTCTTGTTGCTGTAATGGGCCTCGTTATAGGGCTGGCCGGTGACATAGAGTTGCTGCAGCAACTGACTGACCACTGGACGGGCGCCCCAGGAGGTGATTCCCAAGGGGACGGTGAGCCAGTCGGTCCCAAAGTACGCGCCGCCCCCATCCAGGACGATGTTGATCGTAATGTTCGCGTCGGCGGCCAACTGCTGGTAGGCTACCGCGAAATCCGAGCCACCGTAGGCAACCTGGGTAGTCAGGGTCATGGTCAATCCCTTGGGATACCCAGCCTGGGCCAGGAGCGCCTTGGCCCGCGCCACGTTCCGCTTCCGCGTCCCGATATTCGTGAACCATTCACCGTAGGCGGGGGAGATCGGATGATCGTCGCCAAGCGTACCCACCCCGCGGAGCACGGCCACGTTGATGGCGTCCCGGTCGGTGACCAGCTTGAAGGCCATGCGAACCCGAGGATCGTTAAAGGGCTTCTTGTCGGAACGCATCCGGAGATTATTGAAGCCGGTGCCGCCGATTGCCGCCGCCGTGATTCCGGGCACGTGCATCACGGACTCGGCCTGGGTGGGCGTGATGTTGGTCATGGCGTCAATCGTACCGGACTTGAGGGCCGCGATCTGGGTTGAAACGTTGGGCAGGAAGACCAGCTTTATGGCGTCCAGATAGGGAAAGCCGCTCTCGAAGTAGTTGGGATTGCGGACCAGCAAGGCATGATCCGCCGGCACGTATTCCTTGAGCATGAAGGGGCCGGTGCCCGATGGCTTGGTGGTGAAGCTGCCGGAGAAGTTGTTCTCCAGGATGCACATATGATAATCGGCGAAGTTGACCGGGAAATCGGGATTGGGGGCCTTGAGGGTAAACTGGACCGTATAATCATCCAGCTTCTGCATTTTGCTGATGCTTTGGAACAGATTGGCGACCGGCGAGCCCGTCTTGGGATTCACGGTCCGCTGCACCGTGTACAGAACATCATCGGCGGTGAACGGCTTGCCGCTGTGAAACTTGACGTTCTTCCGCAGAGGGAAGGTCCAGGTAAGCCCATCCGCCGATGTGGTCCATTTGGTGGCCAGGTCGGGATAGGGAATAAGATTGTGGTCGAGGCGGACCAGGAAGTTATAAATGTTGTCACCGACCAGAATGGTCGCCACATCACCGATCAGAGCCGGATCCAGAGGCGTGGTGGGAGGAACCACCGCTACTCTCAAGGTGCCGCCCCGGCGGGGTGAGAGCGTGACGGCGCGGGCACCGGCGGCCCGGACTGGGCTGGTGTTATGAAGGATGAGGCCGAGCGCGGAAATAGTCATGCCTGCCGCGATACCCTTTTTCGCGAAGTCCCGGCGAGTGAGCCGCCCTTGACGTAGGTCGTCAAGCAAACCCTTGATCTCTTCGTCCATTTTCTGACGCCTCCTGCTTTAATCACAGAGCGCTGCTTCCCGTCCGCCGCTGGCTATTCGTGCCGGAGGGGCGGTTGGGCTGACCGTAGCACGCTTCTCACTTAGGTGTCAACCAATTTGGCATCGAAGATCGGTCGCGAATTTTCCAGGGTATAATCGGGGCACGTCATCTATTTTGAATGTGTGATGTGCAAGCGCGATGCGAGGGAAAGTGCAATGGGGCGGGGCATCCTGGAACGGTTGTCGACAGGGGTGGTGCTGGGTGATGGCGGCTACCTTCTGGAGCTGGAGAAACGGGGGTACGTGCGGCCCGGACCGTTTACGCCGGAGGTCGTGATCGAGCGCCCGGAGGCTCTGCTGGAGCTGCATCGGGAGTTCTTACACGCGGGCGCCGAGGTTCTGCAGGCGCTCACCTTCTATGCCAGCGAGGACAAGCTGGCCACGGTCGGCCTCTCGGGGAAGGTAGATGAGATCAACCGGCAAGCGGTACGGCTGGCTCGCCAGGCGGCCACGGAAGGCGACGCCCTGGTGGCGGGCGACCTCAGCCTCACCTGGGCCTACGATGGGAATGACGATGCCTCCAAGAAACACACGCGTGATCTGCTGGCCCGCCAGGTCGCGGTCCAGATGGAGGTCGGGGTGGACATGTTCATCTGCGAGACCTACATCTGGCTGGGCGAGGCGCTAATTGCCCTGGAGTGCGCCAGGGAGTCCGGCGTGCCCGTAATGGTGACCATGGGCTTCGAGGATGATCCGGTATCGCGCGAGGGCTATTCCCCGGTGGAATGCGCCCGGCGGCTGGAGGCGGCCGGCGCGGACATCGTGGGGATCAATTGTCTGCGGAACCCCGCGAACACCCTGCCGCTCATGGCGGAAGTATGCAAGGTCGTTACTTGCCATACCGGATGCCAGCCGGTGGCGTATCACACCCCGGATGGGCATCCGAACTTCACCAAGCTTGATGCGTTCCCCTTTGAACTCTCTCCCTTCCAGTTGCCTCGTTCGGAAATGGCCCGGTACGCGGTGGAGGCCCGCGATATGGGGATTGGCTTCATCGGCTCGTGCTGCGGCTCGGTGGCCGAGCACGTGCGGGCGATGGCTCTGGCCCTGGGGAAGATCGACGCCGATAGGCGCCCCTGGCACATCGACTACGGGAAAGCGCAGTCGGCATTCGAGTTGCACAAGCACGGCCTTGAGGCTTCGGCATAACCATGGCAGTCAATCAAGAGTTTGAGTATATCGTCATTGGCCTGGGCGGCTTGGGGGCGGGCGCGGCCTATTGGTTGGCGCGCCGGGCCGGGAAGTCCGTCTTGGGTCTGGAGCAATTTGCGCTCGGCCATGACAAGGGCGCCTCGGAAGACCATTCGCGAATCATTCGCTTGTCGTACGACAAAAAGATCTACGCCGAACTGGCCGCGCACAGCTACGCGGCCTGGCGCGAGGTAGGGGACGAACTGGGGCGGCCACTGCTGATCAAGAGCGGCGGTCTCGACCTGTTTCCAGAGGGAGGGCTTGTCTCACCCGCCGGGCATATGGCGGGGATGCGCGGGCTTGGCATCCCGTTCGAGGAGCTTTCGGCGGACGCGGTAATGCGCCGCTTCCCCCAATTCAGGCTGGACGAGGGAACGGTGGCGATCTATCAGGAACAGAGTGGAATCGCTCCGGCGCATGCCTGCACCCAGGCCCACTTCACGCTGGCCCGTTCGCACGGGGCCACCTTGCTCGACAACACCCCGGTCACCTCGATCAGCGCCCGCCCCGATGGGATGGAGGTGGTGACGCCCCAGGCGACCTACCGCTGCCGGAAGCTGGTGGTGGCCGCCGATGCGTGGACCAACCAGGTTCTCGCCCCGTTGGGGGTTCGTCTCCCGCTGACCTGGACCCAGGAGCAGGTTACCTACTATGGCGCTCCGGATCTCCGCCAGTTCCAGCCGGATCGCTTCCCAGTTTGGATCTGGTACGACAATCCCTGCTTCTATGGCCTGCCTGTCCACGGCGAGGAACGCGGGGTGAAGGTAGCGCAGGATCTGGGAGGTCAGGAAGTCACCCCGGAAACCCGTACTTTCGAGCCGGACCAGAAAACGTTGGCCCGGGTCGAGGGTTTCATCCGCCGTCATTTACCGACCGCGTTCGGCCCGGAAGTAGTCACCAAGACCTGCATGTACACGCTACCGCCCGATCGCGATTTCGTGATTGATACGCTGCCCGAGTACCCGGAGGTTTCGCTGGCCCTTGGGGCCGGCCATGGCTATAAGTTCGCCTCGATTATCGGGAGGATTCTCAGCGAATTCGCCATCGATGGTGAGACCCTCTGTAACGTGGCGGACTTCGCGGTCGATCGACCCTTGCTCACCATGGCGAATCCGCCGCGCGCCTTCGAGGAGTATTTGGAGAAGAACCGGGAGCCCGTGTACGGCGGTTAGGAGATGCCGCGGGTGCGCAGGTGTTCGGCCAGGGCCTCGGCGGCAAACTGCCATTCGGGTCCATAGGGGGGCGCGTATGCCCGTGTAAGTGCGTACGCGGCTTCCCCGCCGCGGCTCAGGCGAGTTACCTTCCGGCGGTCCACGGCCTCGGCCGCCGTAATCAACTCGATGGCCGCGATACGGGCCAGCATGGAGTGCATCTCCAGGGTACGGCGTACGCTCAACGGGGCAAGGCCGGCGTGGTCTTCCACGCCCTCCGCCACTGGCGCGATCCCGAGCGACGCGGGCAGGGCCAGATTCCGGGCCTCGGCGGCGAGGGAGGCGCAGGTATACGAGGCGATCATGATCCCCCCGTCGACCCCCTCGGCCAGGCCCAGTCCGCCGGGGAGGCCGCTGAAGGTCGAGGTGATCAGCTTTTCCACCCGCCGATCGGCGGTGAGTCCGACATGAAGCCAGGCCAGGCGCAAGGCGTCGAACTGGATCGCAAGGAGCGTGGCGTCGAATCCGGCGCTTGAGAACACCCGATCCCCCTCGGACAGCACCAGTGGGTTGTCGGTCGAGGAGTTCAGATCGGTTTCCAGGGTAAGGACCAGGGCATCCAGAGTCGCCCGTAAGGCGCCATGGACGTGGGCAACGCAACGGAAGCTCAGCGGATCCTGCAGGAATCGAGCGGCGCCGTCGTCCCATAACAGGCTCCCCACCAGGAGATCTCGGAACCGCCGCACCATGGCCACGTAACCGGGTTGCGGGCGGGCCAGGGCGGCGGCGGGATCGAGAATGCCGAGGTTGGCGCCAAAACCTTCCAGGGAAAGAACCGCCGCGTGGTCGAAGGCGTCCGCGACTCGGCGGGCCTCCTGGAGCGCCAGCGCGCCGACTCCCAGGCTAAGGGTGTTGGCACTGATCAGGGCAAGCGCCTCGCCCGGTTCCAGTGAGAGTGGGGTCAGTTCAACGGCGGCTAGGGCATCGGCCCCCGAGATGCGCTTGCCTTCAAATTCCGCCTCGCCGAAGCCCAGGAGGACCGAGGCGATGGCCGCGTTCTGGCTCAGGTCCGAGGCGCCGAGGGAGCCGAGAGCCGGAACGACCGGATGGACACGTTTGTTGAGGAGCGCGAGCAAGCCTTCCACCACGGCCGGCCCGGCGCTGGAGAAGCCGGCCGCCATGCCGTTTACGCGGGCCGCGATCATCGCGCGCACCTGCACGGCAGACAGCGCCGGACCCACCGCCGTCGCGTGCGTGCGGATCATCCGCTCCTGAAAGGCCGCGCGGTCCGTCTGGGGCACTCCATGCCGTTTGAAGGCGCCCACGCCGGTAGTCAAGCCGTAGACCGGGCGGTCATACTCGGATGCCCGGCCCACGACGGCACGAGCGGCCCGGACCCGATCCCAGCTCTCCGGGGGCACGGCGGCGGGCGCGCCTTGCGCGGCGATCCGTTCCAGACCGTCAATGTGTAAGGTTCGACCGTCGAGAAGGACGGCTTCCATTAGCGCGACGGGGCGGGCAGTACTTGCACGTTCAAGGCCGCGATCGGGCCGCCATGCAGGGGTAGAAACTGGGGCACTGGGTTGCCAGCCTGCTTCAACACTCTGTAACGCTCAAGCCGGTAGCTCTGATACATGTCGCGCACCAGGGCCGCCGCCGCGATGTGGTGCTGGAGGCCGGCGGCCGACCATGCCTGTGGCTGATCCTCCCAGAGGCAAAACGAGAGACATTCTCGGCGCTCATTCAGTTCGCCCTTGAAGTAGTAGATCAATCCCGAGGCGGCGCGCGCCTCCTCGAAGGCTCGGTCGTCCAACTCGGTCAAAAGGACGAGATCGGCGGATTCCATGCGTACGGAGCGGAACACTACCAGGTACCAGTCACCCTCGGCGGCGAAACTCAGGCAGTCGGACCAGTTAAAGCCCTCGGCGATCGGGGCTAAACAATAATCGGGGCGCACGGGGACAATTTGTTGCATCGCTTGGAATACCGGGATGGTCGTATCGGTTCGCCAGATCCCTTCCCCCATGTCGGCCATACGCACGACCCTTCTTGGCCATAGTTCAACGCCTCATTGTTGTTATGGTAATGACGTTGCCAGGGGATTGACAAGTTGGCGCAATAATGGGGTCGCTGTCCACATTTTAGCTAGTCCTGGGGCGGCGCCTCCGCTATGCTGCCCAGATGTCAACAGCATTTCCTCCCTTCTCATCGTCCCGCGCGACGGGCGCCTCGTGGCAGGCGGGGACACTCGGGCCTGATCTTGAGGCATTCCGGGTCTGTCAGGATTTCAGTTATCCGCAGTTGGCCCAATGGCTGGGCGTGGAACTGGAGCGCCTGCCGATACTGGCCGAGGCAACCCGCCCCAATCCCCTGGATGGATCGTTCCAGCAGCAATGCGCCGTTCTCAGCGACCGGAGTGGCTGCGACACGTTCGCGCTCCGCACTCTGGTCCGTTGGGTTCACGGCGGCTAGGCCGGCCAAGGGCGCTGGCCACATACGCCGATCGTCAATACCGCTCCGCACGGTGCCCCTCCTAGGGCGTTCCATGATTGGGCACGCAACCGAGGCGGCGCGATACACCCTTACGACCCCTCCAGTATTGCCTTGCCGGGCGCCTGCCTGCTAGGCTGAGTGCCAGCGGTCCCAATTCGGTTCGTTGCTGCCTGCCGCCAACCACGGTCGGCTGGGAGGAATTGACGAACCTCCGGCTGAGGCCGGGTGTGGCCCATTTCATCAAGGGGCGTGGCGTCCGAGAGCGCGAAGAGAGATCGTGGTCGCGGTAAGGATACTTGTCGGAGCATAGGGAACGCGAGGGCGGTAATCGACAGATGACAGCGACAATCCTTGACCGCCTAGCCGAGATTCTGCCGGAAGATCGGGTTAGCGTGGATTTGCGGACCCGGCAAAGCAATTCCGAGGACTATGCGTGGTTCTCCAATGTTCTGGAGGAGGATCTCGGTGGGTGCCGGGCCGATGTGGTGGTCTGGCCCGCGACGGTCGGCGAACTGGCGGAGGTGCTGCAGGCCGCCTATGCCACTCGCACTCCGGTGACCGCGCGCGGCGGAGGGACCGGGAACTACGGCCAGTGCGTGCCAGTGCGAGGCGGTTTGGTCGTCAATCTGACCAAAATGAACCGGGTGCTGGCACTGGAGGACGGTCAGGCGCGAGTGGAGGCCGGGGTCAAATTCGCGGACCTGGACCGGGCGGCCATCGCCACCGGTCAGGAGATTCGCATCTATCCCAGCACCTATCTCACCGCGACGGTCTGCGGTTTCATAGCCGGCGGATCAGGCGGGATCGGATCGGTCACCCATGGGGTGATCGCGGACGACAATGTTCGGGTCGCCACGGTCTACCCGGTGCGTGCCGACTCCAAGCCTCGGGAGCTAACCGGGGCGGAGCTCGGCTCTGTTATTCATGCCTACGGGACGACCGGTGTGCTTGCCGACGTCACGGTGCCGTTGACCCGGCGGATAGAGTGGGAGCAAGCGGTCTTTAGCTTTCCCGACATCGTGGCCTGCCATGCGTTCGCCCTGGAGCTGATCGAGGATGGCTCGGTGCCGAAGCGCCTGGTCACCAGCGTCGAGCCGGGGGTGACTCGCTATTTTGGGCGAGCGCGCCTCCCGTTCCCCGCCGAACGCACGTCGGCCATTCTGATGTATGGGGTGGGATACCGTGAGCGGGTTGAGTTGCTGGCTGGGCGTCAGGGTGGGCGGCTGGAGTTCGCCCTGCCTCAAGACTCACGGACCAGGTTGAGCGATTTCACCTGGAATCACACCACACTGTGGGCCAAGAAGGCCGATGATTCACTGACCTACTTGCAAACTGGTTGGTCGGCGGATCGCTTCGGCGACCAGGTACGCGCCATTCAAGCGGAATATGGCGAGGACTTTGCCATGCATTGCGAGTATTTTCGGGCCAACGGTGAGCCGTTCACCGCCGCGCTGCCGATCATCCGCTATCATGGTCGTGCGCACCTGGATCGGATGGTAGAGTTCGTGGAGAGCGTGGGGGTAGGGGTCGCCAATCCGCATCGATACGTCCTGGAAGAGGGGAGCAAAGTGGAAAACGTGGAGGAGTTGTTGCGGGCCAAACGGGAGAATGACCCGGCCGGCTTGCTCAATCCCGGCAAGTTTCAGGCGGCGTTCGCCGAAGGCGAGCGAAGCGGGCACACCTTCAAGCCGGCCAGCATGACCCTGGCCCGGCAGCGTGTTCTATGATCAAGCATAAGAGCGTATACGACCCGGTGGAAGCCGCGGATGGCTTCCGGGTGTTGGCGATGACCGTGGTGAGGGATAAGAGTATCCGGGAGCGGCATGCCTATGACCTCTGGATGCGATCGCTGGGGCCCAAGCTCGACTCATTGCAACGGTGGTGGGATGGGAAGATCGATACGGAGCAATTCTACGCGGAGCTACGGAAAGCCGTGCCGGCACGGGCCCTGGAGCGGCTGCGCCGGTTGGAGAAGAAGCACGGCACCATCACCCTGCTGTGCAGGGAGCGCGAGCCTGACCCCTGCCACCGTTATGAGCTGGTGCGCATGTATATCGATCGCTACCCCGATGCCGCACCCGAGGGCCGCCGATGATTCCCCATGTCCCGGATCGTTTCTCTCTCGCTCGCCTGACTACCAGGGAGATCGCGGCGTTGGACGGCGATCAGGTGCTGGTGGTCTTGCCGATTGGCGCCGTCGAACAGCATGGACCGCACTTGCCGGTGCTGACCGATGCGATGATTGTCGAGGCGGTGCTAACCCGAGCCCTGGAGTCGCGGCCGGATGACGGGCGAGTGTGGACCCTCCCGGTGCAGGCGTATGGGAAAAGCAACGAACATAGCGGATTCGCGGGAACGGTCGGCCTCCGCGGGGAAACCCTGGCCGCCACGCTCAAGGATCTGGCGCGCGGGGTGCATGCCAGCGGACTCCGGCGCCTGATGTTCCTCAATGCCCATGGGGGGAACCCGGAGATCGTGGACTATGTGGCCCGTGATCTCAGGGAGGAGCTTGGCATCCTCTGCTTTACCGCTCATCCGTTCCGCTTCGGCCTGTCTGTTGACATAATATCATCAGTGGAAGGCGGTTATGGGATTCATGGCGGGGAGTCCGAGACCTCGTTGATGCTGGCGA
Source organism: Chloroflexota bacterium (assembly GCA_025450375.1). The sequence goes on along the minus strand of JANWHO010000082.1, from coordinate 316 downwards.
TCGCCCCGGAACTGGTGCGGGCCGAGCACTATAGCCCCGAGTTGCCGCCGGTGCGAGCATTCATGAAGCGTTTCACCCTGAAAGGCCCCGCCAGCTTCGGCTGGTTGACCCGAGACCTCTCGCGATCCGGCACGATCGGCGACCCACGAGCGGCCAGCGCCGGGAAAGGGGAGGCCATTCTCGCCGCCGAGGCCACGTTGGTGGGGGAGTTGATCGAGGAGGCGCTGGCGTTGCGGCTGGAGCCGCCGCGGGGACAATAGGCGGGGCAGGCGAGTGCTGACTTCTGGCCGCCTAATCGGTTGACCGCGCCTCCGCG
>JANWHO010000081.1 GCA_025450375.1 Chloroflexota bacterium | reverse complement strand
CCAGTCCCGGCACCGTGTATCCTACCTTGCAGATGCTTGAGGATCGCGGCTACGTCCGCTCGAATAGCGAGGATGGGAAGCGCGTCTATTCGATTACCGATGACGGACGCGCGTACCTGGCCAGCCATCGCGAGGAGAAGCATTCACGTCATTGGGGCCACGAAAACTTCATCCCCTCGTCGGAAATGCGCTCCTTTGGCAAGGACGTTCTGGACTTCGGCCGCGCGGTGGTCCAGGCGGCCCGATCGTCGAACAACGATCCTCAGCGCCTCGCTCGGCTGCGGGCGGTAGTGGATAGCGCCCGGCGGGAAATCTATAGTATCCTGGCCGAACCGCCTACCACCGAGCTGTAAGCAGCGCCCGCGCGGGGGTGTTCCCACCCATACTCTTGGGTAGGGACAACCCCGCGCGGGGAGTTTTCCGCTGTGCTACGATGCACCCACGGGAGCCCGCGCTGCCGCGAACCGACTGCTCAGGGACAGGGAGTTACGACATGCTCGCGGTAGCCGCTGGTACCGCCTCCACCACGACCACCTGGCTTGACCCCGTGGTGATCGGGGTGATTGCCCTCTCCACCTTTTACGGCTTCATGCGCGGTCTGTTGCGGTCGATCGCCGGGGTAGTTGGGCTGGTGCTGGCGGCCCTCTTCGCGGGAAAGCTGGCCGCCTACGTGGATCCGGCGTTGAACGACGCGCATATCCAGCATCCGTCCACCAATGGAGCGGCCGCTTTCGTGATTGCCTTCATCGTTATCGTGGTGGCGGCGGAACTGGTGGCCAATCTTTTACGGTTCGTGGAAACCATCCTTCTGCTCGGCTGGGTGGACCGGCTCGGCGGCGCCCTATTTGGCTTGTTCCGCGGGGTTCTCCTCAGCATGATTCTCCTGGCCGGTCTGGCTGTGTATGGCTCCAAGGATTTCAATACCACGCTCAAGCAAACCACCGTGGCCGTCTGGCTGTGGCAGAATGCCTCGGCCAACACGGGGATGCTCCCCGAGGGAATGCGCCAGAGTATCATCCGCCTGGTCAATAACAAGGCCCCCTTTACCAGCCAGGTGTCGCACCTTCCATAAAGGAGCCGGCCCTTCCCTCGCGCTATACTGTAAGGACCATGGCTGAGCGTCACACTGCCTATCATCAACTCATGGAAGCCTTCGCCAAGCCGGGATGCCCAGTGTGCCGCATCGTCGAGGAGGCGCTGCTCCGCTATCTCGATATGCTCATCCACGAAAACGTCAATGACATCCCATTTAGGGACGAACTGCGCCAGGCGGGCGGTTTCTGCTGCGATCACGCCTGGTGGTTGGTTGATCGGGTACGTGGCGCCGCCCTTGGTACCGCTATCATGTACCGCGATGTCCTTCATAGCCTGGACCAGCGCCTTGCCCTGGCCGTAACGTCCGGCACCCTCTCCACCGGGAGGCGCCGCCGCGGATTAACGACTCTGCTTGGCGGGCGAGCCGGGCAGTCCTGCCCCATGTGCCTGGTCCGCGAGCGCGAGGAGTCCGCCTACCTCGGCACCTTCGCCGATCATTGTAGCGAGTGGCGCTTCCTGGAAGGGTACGAAAGCTCGGCCGGGCTCTGCTTTGGCCATCTGGAGGTTGCGCTTGCCGGGCGGCGCGACCACGAGACCGCGCGATCCCTGGTGACGAGCCACCGGAAGATTGTAGCCCGCATGCTGCACGAGCTGGATGAGTTTCAACGGAAAACCGACTATCGTTTCCACGACGAGGCGATTGGGGCCGAGGGTGATTCCTGGCAGCGTGCCGTGGAGTTGGTGAATGGCCGGCCTGGAGTGAGGTAGGTTGACTTACCCTGTCTCGTCACGAACCAAGGTCTCCTCGAATCGTCGTGCCCGTAGGCAAAAGACGCGAATGACCGGCGCGGCGGGCTGTTGCAGTGAGACAATCGCGTAGTAACACTCCGGGTAAAAGGCCAGGGCCAGATCGGTTTCCGACGGCAGCGCCGGCGACGAGGGATGGGAATGGTAGAATCCCAGAAGCTCCAGCCGAAGCTCGTCAATGGCGCGCAACGACCGGAGGAGTTCACGGGGGCTCATCAGGTAGCGCCGAGGGTCCGGATCGATGTTGGCCACCGGATACACGCGCGTCACCTGTCCGAGTTCTCCGGCCAACACGCCGCAGACCTCGGACGGCGCCCCGGCCCTGGCGTGGGCGATCATCTCGGCCCCGAGGGCGCGGGGCAGAATGATCTCGCCTACCCCACCGGCAGGGCGCATGAAAACTCGAGGTCGGTCACCTCGGTCAAGGTCGCGTGTTCGCCGCAGGCCGGACATTCAGGATTTCGGCGCAGCTTCAACTCACGGAAGGTCGTCTCCAGGGCATCAAAAAGCAGCAAGCGGCCGACCAGTGAATCGCCCACCCCAAGAAGCAGCTTAAGCGCCTCGCTCGCCTGCAAACAGCCCACGATCCCCGGCAAAACGCCGAGGACGCCGGCTTCGGCGCAAGACGGCGCCAATTCGGACGGCGGAGGCTCGGGGAAGAGGCAACGGTAACACGGGCCCTCGTACGGCTTGAAGACGGTCAACTGCCCCTCGAAACGGAAAATACTGCCGTGGACCATCGGCTTGTTGGCAAGCAAACTGGCATCGTTGAGCAAGTACCGGGTGGGGAAGTTGTCGGCGCCGTCCACGATCAGGTCGTAGTCGCCGATAATGCGCAGAACATTATCCGCGACCATCCGCTCAGTGTGCTCGATTACCTTCACGTCGGGACTCAGCGCCTCCAGGGTCTTCCGAGCTGAGGCTGTCTTGGTCATACCCAGCCGCTCGGTGGAATGTAAGATCTGCCGCTGAAGGTTCGATTCGTCCACCACGTCCGCGTCGACCAGGCCAATCGTGCCCACGCCCGCCGCCGCCAGGTACAGGGCGGCCGGTGAGCCCAATCCGCCTGCCCCAATCAAGAGCACCTTGGCGTCCAGCAGGCGAAGCTGTCCCGCCTCGCCCACCTCGGGGATCAGCAAGTGGCGGCTATAGCGGTTCCGCTGAGCCGGAGTGAGGGTGCGTGGCACCTCGAACGGTTGGCCCGCGTTCTTCCAGCCGGTGAACCCTTCGCTCATCGAGACCACGTCGTCATAGCCCAATACAGCCAGGGAAGCGGCGGCCAGAACCGACCGCACCCCACCGGCGCAATAGACCACGATGGGGGTGGAACGGTCGGGAATCTCCTGCTCGATTCTGGTCTCCAGATAGCCCCGGGGAATGTGACGCGCCCCGGCCACGATACCTTGATCGACTTCGTCCTGTTCCCGGACATCCAGAACCACCGGGCGGGTACCGCTTTTGAGCCGGGCCGCCACGGTGGCCGGACTCTCCTCCCGCACCTGCTCGCGGGTCTCCCGAAGCAGCTGTTGAAAACTTTTACTCATCGTTCCCACCCTTATTTCCTTCCGCGCATCGCCCGCCATGGGAGCGGGCCGTCGTTGTCCCAATTGTACCCAATCCGCACCCCGTGGAAAGCATGCTCCTCCGCGGAAATCCTTAATCCGAGTATATCAGTCGGTTTACGCGCCAGACACCAGTGGATCTGTGATAGACTGTAGGTAACCGACCCGAGAACGCCGGCCCGATAGGCATGCCTGGAAAGAATCGTAGACCCTTATCAGGGAGAGTACCAATGGGACAGCAATACGCGCATCCGGAAGTTCTGGTATCAACCGAGTGGTTGGCCGACCATTTGCAGGACTCAAATCTCCGCGTGGTGGAGTCGGATGAGGACGTGCTCCTCTATGAGACTGGCCATATCCCCGGCGCGGTGAAGATCGATTGGCACGAGGATGAGCAGGATCCGATCCGCCGCGATTTCGTGGACAGGGCAGGTTTCGAGCGCCTGGCCGCCAAACGTGGGATCGGCAACGACACGACCGTGGTGTTTTACGGGGATCGCAACAATTGGTACGCCACCTATACCTTCTGGCTATTCCGCCTATTCGGTCACCAAAACCTCAAGATCCTGGATGGCGGTCGCGCCAAATGGCAAGCCGAGGGCAGGCCGTTCACGAAAGAGGTACCGGCAGTCCCCGCCGCCAGCTACACCGCGCGCGATGCCGACCCTTCCATTCGGGCCTTCCGTGATGAGGTGCTGCGCGACTTTGTGCGGGCACCCGGTAATCGGCGCCTGGTGGACGTCCGCGGTCCCGCCGAATACACCGGCCAGGTGATCGCGATGGTGGATTACCCGCAAGAGGGCGCTCAGCGGGGCGGCCATATTCCAGGGGCCAAGAATATTCCCTGGGCCAAAGCAGCCAACGCCGACGGCACCTTCAAGAGCGCGGAGGAGTTGAGCGCGCTGTACGCCGCCGAAGGAGTGCGCCCAGACAACGAGGTGGTCGCCTATTGTCGGATCGGGGAGCGGAGCAGCCATACCTGGTTCGTGCTGACTCAGTTACTGGGCTTCGAGAAGGTGAAGAACTACGACGGCTCTTGGACCGAATGGGGTAGCATGGTGGGAGTGCCAATCGAACGCTAAGGAGCAGACCGCCATGGAGAGTGATCTGGCGATGGCAGCCACTCAGTCCGCCCGAGCAGCGCTCGTTGGGTGGTCGCCCAACGACCCTGACGCCGTTGACCGCCTGGCCCGCGCGATTGGCCAGGCGGTCGCCCGCGGGATCGAGGGTCACGAGGTGAGCGCCGCTCGCCACACTGCCCTCACCATGGCGGGCCTCCCCGATGACGAAAGTACCGACAACTGGCAGGTGTAGGCAGCAGGCTGGTTTGAAGGTTAGGCGACGGCGCGCTACCATGGCAGCGGACGTTGGAACCCTTGTGGCTGAGGACGATGGGCCACCAGAGGCCCCTGGAGGACACTATGCCGGTTTATGAGTATCAATGCGGGGACTGCAATCAGAAGTTTGAACTGTTCGTGCCGCAGCGCATGAGCACCGAGGGCGTGATCTGCCGCCAGTGCCATGGCAGCAAGGTGCGCAAGCTGGTCTCGAGCTTCGCCAGCGTCGGAGCGGCCGATGGGGGGAGCGACTTCAGCGACTTCGGCGCCTCCGCCGAGGCCCCGAGCATGGGTGGCGGCTGCGGCTGCGGCGGCAATTGCGCCTGCGGCGGCCATTAAGGCGCTAGCCCTTG
>JANWHO010000080.1 GCA_025450375.1 Chloroflexota bacterium | reverse complement strand
GGGCCCGCTGGGCTGCCAGGTGACGCCGCGATCGGCGGAGCGGAAGAGACCCGCCTGCTCCGTCCCCGCGTACAGCACGCCGTCCGTGCCGTACTCGGGCGAGACGGCCAGAGCCTGCACAATACTTCCCTCGGCCGGTTGGCCTACCTCGCGCCAGGCGCGCCCGCCGTTCGGGCTGCGGAACACGCCCGTGGCGGTGGCGGCGAAGATCGTTTCATCGCTCGGGAAACTTGGAGAGATCGCGAGCGCCGTGACATCCAGGTCGAGCAGGCCAAATCGACCCGCTTCCCACATCGCCCCTCGATTGCGGGTGACGAACACGCCATCGGCCATGGTGGCGGCGAAGGCGGTTCCGTCGCGCATGAACTCGGGCGACATGACCAGCGCCGTCACGGCGACCGGCCGACCCTGAAAATCTCCGGCCGTCCAGGCGCCCCCACCCGTCACCCGACTTACCCCGCCCGCTAGGCCGGCCACTAGCAATTCGCCGTCCTCCGCGAAACCGGGAGACACGGCCACCGCGGACAGCGGTGATGCACTTTCGCGCTCACCGAACGGCCGCCAGCTCGTCCCGGCATCCACGGAGCGAAACAGGCCGGCCATGGTGGCGGCGAAGACAATCGGGTCACGATCGAAGGCAGGTGACACCGCGAGGGCCGTAACGGCGTTACCCGCCAGGGCGCCAGCGCCTTTCCCATCGCGGCCAATCGCGCTCGTCATGCGCGGCCCTCCCCTTCTCGCCTATGACAAGTCATGGTTTGGCGACCGCCAACGGTTCCCGCTTGTGGACAAGAACATCACTGACCAGAGTCATCGCCGCGCCGCTCACCGCTGTTTCCAGCGCCTTCCGCAAGACCGCTACCGGATCCACGATTCCCGCCCGCCACATGTCCACTACCCGGCCGGTGTTAGCGTCGAAGCCGGACCAAGCGCCGGCGGCGTGAACCTGAGCAACCGTGGCATACGGATCGAATCCGGCGTTTGCGGCGATCACGGAAAGCGGCTCTTCGATGGCCGCCGCCAATGCCTGGAAGGCGACCCGCTCCTCGTCCGACCCACCCGGCGCCTGGAGGGCGTCCCGACAGGCAAGATAGGCCGCCCCTCCGCCCGGCGCCACCCCCGCGGCCAGGGCCAGTCGGAGCGCCTTTACCGTGCGCTCAGCCAGCGCCTTGCGCGGACGCTGCTCCGATTCGGAATCCGCTCCAACCTTGAGAATGGCCACGCCGCCCATCAGCTTGCCCAGGCGCTGGCGGACTTGCTCCACCTCCTCTGGCTTGGTGGTCGCCGCCAACTCGGCCCTGACATCCGCGATCCGGCGACGCAGCATGAGAGGGTCCGCGTCGCCCCCATGGATGCCGAAGTTTCCGGAATTGACCCATACGTGATTGGCACGGCCAAGATCATCCAGAGTGAGGTTCGCCGCCCGCTCGCCGCTTGCGGCGGTCACGACGCGCCCGCCGGTCAGCACCGCCAGATCCTCAAGAATCCGGGCCCGGAACGGGGCCTGAGCCGGCGCATGAACCGCGGCCGAGCGCAGTGTCCCCTGGCGATGATTGGCAAGGAGTAAACCCAGGGCGCTCCCAGATATCTGATCGGCAATCACCAGCAGACCGGGACAGCCGGCCGCGACCAGACGATCCAGCAGGGGAACTAACTCCTCGGCCTCGGTCAGCGGCAGGTCGCTGATCAGGATCATCGGGCCGTCAAGCCGAACTTCCTGCTTATCATCATCGGTAATAAAATATGGTGAGCAATACCCCTCGTTCCAGTGAACCCCTTCCACGTACTGCCTGGTCAGGCCCGGCGCGTAGCCATTCTCCACCAGCAGGCAGCCGTCCGGGCCGATAATGTCGAGGATTTCGCCCAGCATTCTCGCCAGTTCCGGATCCTGACAGATGGTGAGGGCGGCGCCCGCGATCTCGTCCGGCCCATTAAGCGGTCTGCTCTGCCGGCATAGGGCATCGGTCGCCACGGAAAGGGCGCGCTCAAGGTGGAGACGGAGGGCAACAGGGTCGCCGCCGGCCGCGATATACGGGCTGAGTTGACGGATGATTGCCCGCAACAGCACGGCGGTGGCCGCTCCGCCATCGCCCACCGCCTCGTACGTTTTCCAGACCGCGTGACGGAGGATCATGGCGCCCATGTTCACGTAGGGATCCGGAAGCTCGATCATGCGCCGCAGGATGGTGGCGGCGTCGTCAAGCACCTCGACGGGGCGGCCGGAGTCCACATCCAGTACGGCGACGGTGCGGGGCAGCGGCCCCAGGGTGGGCCGCACCGCGTCCACCATGGTAGAGATGCCGCGACGCAGAGCGCCTTGCGCCGCGGACCCGAGAAGAATCCCCGGGCCTGATTGGGGGCTCCGAACAGTCCCCTCCACCTTCCGCGCCATCCGGTCAGACATTGGGCCAACTCATACTTTCCAATTGGGGAGATCGGTCGTTAAACCATTAACATAGACGGTCCCACGGATAAAAGGGGCAGGGCCGGCATCCCGCCGGCCCTGCTCCATCCCCCTCATTCCGGGCCTTCAGCTCATGTTTGGGCGTGCCATTAGCCTTCGCCGAGGAATGTTCCGGAGTCACCCGTGGCAGGACCAACAAAGGTCCCTGTCCATTTCAACACGCCGACCGTCGTCTTGCTTGTGCCGATCACCATCACCGTACCTTTGTTCTTGGGCCAGAAGATAGTAGCCGTCATATTGCCGTTCGAAGCTCGGCCCTCGACTGGGAGCACCGTGTCATTGGCGAGGAACGCGAAGGTACCGTCACCCCACCCATCGGCGGTGAGGTTGAGCGTGACCTCTCCGGCCAGCGCCACTTTATCCGCGCTGCCCGTGCCACTCTTGCCGCCGAGGGCAAAGGTAAGGGTCTGCGTTTCGGGAGTCAGCACCCACGAACCGGCATTGGCGTTCGCCGTGGTGGCAACCATGCCGCCCCACGTACCGGCCTTCTGGTTAAGAATCTTTCCGCTCAGGGTCGCGTTTGCCGCCTTGCCCTTTACGGCAAGTTGGGCTGAGGTGGTGATCGTACCCTTTACCGATGCCGTGGTGTTATTGGCAAGGGTGAGCGTCGCGGTAAGGACGCCGGTGCTATCCAGCATGCCGCTGACCTGACCTTCGATCGAGCCGGCGCCCATTCCCGACACGACTTGGGCCGCCAAATGATAGGTCACCGCGGCGGTCGTCACCGCGGCCGCGGGCTTGGCCGCGCTTACGGCGTGACCGTGGGCGGCGTAGGTATGCTGCGTGACGCTGCCGCCAACGAGGGTACCGAGGACAAGAACACAACCGAGCACGGTTCTCCGCGCTATTGACGAGTGAGTTCGAACGCCTCTCATGGGATTCTGACTCCTTACCATTGTCAAGCTAGGGCTATCACCACGGAAACAACTCCGAGGGTAAGCGCGCCGGCAAACGCCCGGGCCGGCGCCGGAAATGCGTGACATAGGTCACCGGTTACCTAAGGCAATCGATGCGTCCATCCCCCCTTCCGCTCGGGGTCTGATCGGTCGGGCTGAAATTCCTCACGCCTCCAATGAAGCCGGCGGGCAGCCGCGACTCACCCTAAAACTTCAACCCAGTCATCGCGACGCCGCGGATCATGTACTTCGATCCGAAGGCATAGGCAACCATCAGCGGTATCGAGGTTAAAACGCCCGCCGCGATCAAATAGTCATAGCGGGTGATGAAAAGCCCCTGCAGCCCGGTGAGGAACAGCGGTAGCGTCTGGCTATTGGGACTGGTCAACACCACGAACGGCCACAGGTAATCGTTCCAGGTTCCCAGAAAGATGAAGATACTCAATGCCGCGGCAGGCGAAGCAGAGAGCGGAATCACAATCTGGCCAAAGATCCGCCACTCCGAGGCGCCGTCAATGCGGGCGGCCTCAAGCAGCTCCACGGGTAGGGTCAGGATGAACTGGCGCATCATGAAGATGCCAAAGGTTGAGTAGAAGCCCGTGACGATCACCCCCGCCAGGCTGTCGGAGAGGCCGGCATGACTGATCGTGATATAGAGGGGCACCAGCATCACGACAAAGGGCACCATCAGGGTGGCCAGCAGCACCAGAAAGAGCAACTCCTTGCCGGGAAACCGGTACTTGGCGAACACGTATCCGGCCATGGTCGAGGTGAGGACCGATACGAACGTCACGCTGAACGTCACGACGACCGTATTGCGGAAGCTGGACCACAGATTTGCCGCTCCGAATACGTACCCGTACGCGTCGAACGTCCACTGATGCGGCAGAAAGTCTCTGGACTGCATCAGTTCGTGAAAAGGCTTGACTGAGCCGAACACTGACCACACCAGGGGAGCAATGGCGATCAGCACCCCTACGATCAGCACGAGATTCATGACCAGTTGGCCCGGCTTTAGCCGCGGCTTGGGCGATTGGCGGTACCGGGAAATAACACCTCCATCGGAAGGGTGAGTGGCGGCCATCGACTCTCTCGCCATCCCTTCCTAGTAGGACCAGCTCATACGGGTGAGGCGGAGTGTTCCAAGCGTGAGCACCATGGTAATGGCGAATTCGACGAGGGCCGCGGCCGACGCCTGGCTGAACTGAAAGTTCTGAAACGCGAGGTTGTAAATATAGAGATTGATCGTCATCGTCGCGTTGGCTGGACCCCCTCCGGTGAGTACCTGGGGGATGGTGAACTCCTGCAGCGCCCCAATCACTCCCAGGATGACGACAAGATTCAGGGTCGGCTGAACCAGGGGGAGCGTGATGTACCGGAAGCGGCCCCATTCGTTCGCGCCATCTATCCGCGCCGCGTCGTTGACCTCGGTGGGGATATTGAGAAGCCCAGCCGTCAAAATGACGATGGTGATTCCCAGACCTTTCCAGGAACCGAAGAGCGCGGCGGTTGGGAGGGCCGCGTTCCCATCAGTCAGGAATCCGGATTGGGGTAGGTGTAGAAACTGTAACAGCGCGTCGATTGGCCCGACAGCCGGGTCGAGCAGGTACTTGGCGATCAGGATGGTCGAGACTATCGGGACAACGACCGGCACGAAGATCAGACTCTGGAACAGGTTTCGCCCATGCGTCACATTGACCAGGCAGAGCGCAATCGTCAAGGCCAGGGGAATGCCGACGAAGATACCGATTACGCCCCATTCGGCGCTGTTCTTCAGTGAGGTGGTAAACAGCGGATCGGAAAACAGCTCCCGAAAATTGTCCAGACCGACGAATCGGCCCGTGCCGATAAGCCGATAGTGAATCAAGGCAATGCGGAAAGCCTGAATCACCGACCAGAAAGAGATCACCGAATACCACGCGAACAGCGGGACAAGCGTGACAAAGCCAAACCAGAACTGAGGTCTCCGCAACATCTTGCCGATCATGCGGACGAATCCGCGTGATCTGGGCGTCGAGAGCCCCATACCGTTCTGCTTCATGCCGTTCCTCACGCGTGATACCAATCCAAAGCATCCTCTGCTCGCCGGCACGGAGCTACCATGGCATAGCCGATAGCTCCGTGCCCAGGCGGTATTCCTTACTGCCGCCTAGAGATTGGCGAGATCGCTCTTGTATTGCTTGTATTGGGCCACGGCCACGGCCTGGATCGCCTGCATGCCCTGCTTGGCGGTCAGCCTGCCCAGGCGAACCGCCTGGCTCTGGCTGATGCAGGCATCGACGAGCTTGTTGTAGTAGCCGACCTCGCCAATGTACTTGACGGTATCGAGCAACTGCAGAACCTGTGGCTTGCTGTCCAGAACCCATGATGCGTTTGAGCTGTTCGCGGGCTTGAAGCGGGACGTGTCATGGAAGAGAATGTCCTTCCAGGAAGGAATCGCCACGCCGCCGTAGATCTTGTCGTAGATATACTGGCCCGGCCGTGAGGCTACCAGTCGCAGAAAGGCATCCGCGAGGTTCGGGCTATGGGCGCTGGCGGCCTCATTAATGCCCCATCCCTGTCCAGAACCCACGCCGACCGCGACTTTGCCGTTGATCGCCGGAGCGCCGGCGATGACGAAGTCATAGCCCAGGGGAGGACCGAAGAGGGACGCGGAGCCATTGGTCAGGCTAATGGCGCACTCCCCTTTCAAGGCCACGTTTTCGACGGCGATGATATCGCCCCATTCACGCTCGATCCCCATTTTGACTGGAGTCGCCACGTGAAGCTGCATGGCCTGGATGCCGGCCGGTGAATCATATTTGAACGTATTGGTCGCCGCGTCGAAGGGGAAGGTGCCCAGTTGATTCATGATCATGTGGAGGGCTGCGTCGTCCCATCCCTCGCCGCACAGCCCGTAACGCGTGACTTTTCCACCCTTGGTTTCTTGCAGCGCTTTGGCCAGGGTAAAAAGCTGGTCGTAGCTGTCGAAGGCGAACTTACCGCTGCTGGGAGGATACTGGGCGGTCAGTCCCTTGGCCTTGACCAGATCGGCCCGCACATTGACGAACGGACCAAGGCCGCCATCGGCTTCCAGCGGCACGCCGTAGATCTTGTTTCGCCAGGTAAACTCCTGGACCGAATCGCCGACGAAGTCGCGGGAAATAACAATGTGATTGGCCGCGTAGACGCTGGTCCCGATGTCCTTCACCGCCCCCTGCGCGGCGAGGAGCACGATGTTCTGGCCGGTATTGGCGCAAAGATCGGGCTGCGTACCGGCGGCCGTGGCGGCAATGAACTTGGTCGCGACAATCTCCGAGGCCAGTCCAGCCGCTGCCTGCGGCCTGAGGGTGATGGTCGAGCCGGTCTGCTTCTTAAATAACGCGATCATTTCGTTGAAGGCATTGATATGGGGCTGCCAGAGCATGCACCACATCGTCCCCGATGATTCGAGGGCCTGCGCGCGAACCGCGGCGGGGGCCGCGGCCGCCACCGTTTTGAGGCTCGTCTCCAGACCGGCGGCGGCCACCACGCCCGCTCCTACCGTTCCGGCTGCCGTCTTCAGGAAATCGCGTCTGCTTTTTGGGTGTGTACCCATAGCTTACAACTCCTCCGTGAGTTCCCACATGCGATTCGTAGGCTCTTCCAGTTCCGCCGGTTGACGAATTCCTGGTTCTTCTGCCCTCCTCGACTCCCCATTGGTCAGCACCGAGGCCGATCCGACAGGCCGGGAACCACGCGCCTCGATTTGGAGATTTACCCACTGTAGTGTACTACGTGCGATCTGTCAACAGTTGTCAGGCGCAATAACTAGGGCTTATTACGTTCATGGAAGGTTGAGGCGGCCAAGCCACCGGGCATGCGTTAACCACGTTGGTCAGGGCATGGACCAGAACGCTATCAGCCCTATCTAGCCTCGTATACTGTTGACGAAAGCCGAGGGCAAAACTATACTCTTCGTGACGCTTTATGTGGCCAGGGCGTTCACCAGTCATGGTGCCGCGGAGCCGGATGGCGGGCGGGAGTGAGATGATGCAGTCCATGCCTGGCCGAGATGGGACACCGGCCCTCCGAGTGGTCGGGCTCACCAAGACGTTTGGCGGGATCGTCGCTCTCGACAACGTCGACTTCACAGCCTATTCCGGCGAGGTCCATGCCCTCCTGGGCGAGAACGGGGCAGGCAAGAGCACCCTGATAAAGGTCCTGACCGGCGCCCTGCGTGGCGATTCGGGCGAGATCTCCCTGTCTGGCGCACCGGTCACCCTGCACAATCCACGGGCGGCGTGGGCCGCCGGCATCGGCGCCGTGTTCCAGGAATTATCCCTGATCCCCGATCTTACGGTCGCCCAGAACATCTGGTTCCGGCGTGAGGACCGGACCATCCTTCATACGATCTCGGCCTCCGCGCTCCGCCGCCGCACGCGCGAGCTGTTCGAGGAACTGGAACTGCCGGCGGTCGACCCAAATCGGGTCGTGCGCGGATTGCCGGTCGCCGAACGACAACTGATTGAAATAGCGAAGACCATTTCGCAGCGGCCACGCATCCTGATCCTCGACGAAGCGACTTCCGCCTTATCGCCGCCCGAAGTGGCATGGCTCCTCCGGTTGTGTAAACGGCTGGCGAGCGCCGGCACGCTGGTCATCTATATCTCGCACCGACTGGCCGAGGTACGCGCGGTGGCCGACACCTGCACCGTCTTCCGCAACGGGCGACACGTTGGAACCAAGCCGATGCGCGATCTGGATGACGACCAGATCGTCGGCATGATGCTCGGCCGGGCGCGCGATCGACTGTATCCCGACCGTACACCAACGGCCACCGAGCGGGTGTTTCTCTCCGTACGCAACCTGCGGCACGGGGCACGCTTGCGAGATGTCTCTTTCGATCTGCGGGAAGGGGAAATTTTGGGAATGGGCGGCCTGCAAGGGCAGGGGCAATCGGAGGTGGTGCTGGCTCTCTACGGCATCCACCATGCCCAGGGCACTATCGAGGTGAATGGACGTCGAGTCCGCATCGCCAACCCACGAGACGCGCTCGCCGCTGGGATCGGTTTGGCGCTGGTCCCCGAGGACCGGAAGAATCAGGGTTTGCTGCTTCCCAAGCCGATTCGAGAGAACATCGTCCTGCCCATTCTCTCCCAAGTTTCCCATCTGGGCTTGCTTGATAAGAGCGCGGAGCGGCGACTGGCCCGCGGCGCGATGCAACAGCTCAACGTGGTGGCACGGAACATGGATCAACCGGTCAGCAGCCTTTCGGGCGGCAATCAGCAAAAGGTGGTGATCGCCAAACTGCTCCAGACCAAGGCTCATATTCTGCTGCTCTATGACCTCACGCGAGGAGTAGATGTCGGCACGAAGGCCGATATCTTCCAACTGATGCGCGATCTGGCAGCCCGCGGCTACGCGATCCTGTTCTACTCCACCGATATGCAGGAGCTGATCCACGTGGCCGACCGGATCATTGTCTTGAGTGACGGCATGGTCACGGCTACCCTGGAGGGTGAGGCGATGACCGAGGAGCGGATCTTGCGTGCCACTTTTGTCCCCACCACCGGAACCACGGTCGCCGTATGAGCGGGGACGAACCAGCGATCGAGGAAGTGGCACGGCGGGCGCCCGGGGAACCCCCATCCTCGATGGGCGCGGACGCCTCCCGAGGGGCCCGTCTTTCCAGGGCCGTGCTGGAGTGGTTGCGGAGTGGATCCGTGCTGGTTCTGACCCCGTGGATCATACTCGCGATCCTCGTAGTGCTCTATGGGTCAAGACAAGCAGGCGTCTACACGCTCAATGAGCTGAATATCTTTACCGGTGAAACCCTTACCCTGATCTTGATCTCCTTCGGCCAGACCCTGGTCATTGTCTCTGGTGGGATCGACCTTTCCAGCGGCGGCTTGCTGAGCTTGGTCACTTCGATAGCGGCGCTTCATTTTGGCGATGGGGGCGCCCAGATGTGGTGGGTCATGGCGGCGTTGATTGTCGGGTCAACCGCCGCCGGCGCGGTCAATGGCTTCTTGATCGGCGTCACTGGTATGCAACCGTTTATCGTCACCCTCGCCACTTCGTCGGTGTTCGGCGGCGCGGCCCTGTGGGTCCTGCCGACGAACGGTGGCACGGTGCCCGCCAACTGGTCAAGCTTCGGCAACGGCGTGTGGTTGGGGGTAGGAACGCCGGTCTGGCTTCTTGTGCTGTTGGCCCTCTTCTGGCTGATCTTCAAGCGGACCCGCTTGTGGTTCGAAATCAGATCGGTGGGATCCAGCCAGGAGGCGGCATTTCTCTCGGGCGTGCCTGTCGTGCGTACTATCGTGCTGACCTACGCGCTGGCCGGACTCTTCGCTTCCCTGGCGGCACTCTATTACATCACCCAATCCGAATCCGGCAACCCAACGGTCGGGCCGGAATACATTCTGACCTCGGTGATCGCCGTCGTACTGGGCGGCACCGCGCTGGTCGGTGGACGGGGTGGATTCGGGGGCACCATCGCCGGAGCGTATATTCCCACCCTGATTGGCAGCGTCATCTTTATCTATGGGATAGACAGCAACTGGCAGTCACTGTTCGAGGGCGTACTCCTGATCTTCGCGGTCCTGCTCAACGTGCTGGCTGCCTTTCTGGTGCGAAGGCAGAGCGTGATATGAATACCATACCGGGCCCGCCGATTGGGCCACGCGCCGCGGCCTCCCCAAACCTTCGCCAGAGTGCCTGGGCCACCGCCAATGGCCGCCACCGGTCGATCGTGCTCGCCTATTTTATCGCCATCGCGATGTTCCTGATCACGAGCGCCTTTACGCCGGGATTCGCCTCGCCGACCCATATCAAGGAGTTGCTGATCGAGTCCTCCTTCATCGGCATCGTGGGCCTGGGACAGACCTTCGTAATCATTGGGGGCGGGGTGGATCTGTCGATCCCCTATGTGCTCTGCGCCTCGGGCATTGTCCTGACCATCCTCACCAGTGGACAGAATGGCCCCCTGATCTGGGTCATTCCGGTGCTTATTCTGCTTGGCGCGCTGGTAGGCTTGCTCAACGGGATCGGAATCGCGGTTCTGGGCATCTCGCCAATCATCATGACGCTAGGGATGAACGTCGTGGTCCAGGGGGCGCTGCTCGTGTATCTGGGGAGCAGACAGGCATCCAGGGCGCCGCCGTTGGTGGTGGACTGGACGTTCAGTTCGGTTGGACCACTGCCGATTAATACCCTGATCTGGCTGGGATTGGCGGTTCTGGCGACGGTTGCCCTGAGTTGGACCACCTTTGGCCGGCGGCTGTACGCGGTGGGTACGAGCCGGATCGTGGCTCAGTTCTCCGGCGTCAACGTGGTGCCGATCATGGTCGCTACCTACGTAATCTGTGCCGTCGCGGCGACCATCGCGGGCATTCTGTATACCGGCTTCGTCGGACAGCCCTATCTTGGCATGGGCGACCCGTACCTCTTCGCGTCCGTCGCGGCGGTCGCGGTAGGTGGAGCGCCCCTGATCGGGGGGAGCGGCCACTATATCGGCACCATTGCCGGCGCGCT
>JANWHO010000079.1 GCA_025450375.1 Chloroflexota bacterium | reverse complement strand
CTGATCCCGAGAAGCCAGAACCAGCGTGACCGCGATAGTCGAACGTGGCCGCGTACCCTCGATGGCTCTGGCAGTGATTGAGCCTGGCGAGGTGATCAAGAGCCAGAGTAGGATGGTCACGATGATCAAGCGGCTCGGGTGCGCGCCGGCACCACCGGCGGCTAGACGACCCATGCTGCCACCACCAGGGCGCCTCCAAGAAGGAATAGGAACGAAAATCCCCGCGCCATGTGCGAGCCGTGCGGGGTGAGTAAGACCGCCAAGGCCACGCCGATGCACAGCAGACCGCCCAGGCCCAGGCTCACGCGGGGGAGCGCGCCGCGAGGCGCGGCCACTGGCGCGGGCGCGTGGCGGGAACGGGCTGCCCATCTCCGGCGTGAGCGCCGATTGGCCGGCATGGTTCACTCCTCCAGCAACAATCGGCGCTCCAATACCTGGTCGCGAGAAAAATCCCGCAATTGCAGGAACGCCTGAGCGGCGTCAAGCATCGCGTCCATGGGGACCAGTCCTATGACCTCCGAATGGAGCACGGGAACCCCCCAGCGGGCCGCCTCGGCGCGGATCAGATCCATCACGGTCACCAGGCTGGTGGCCTTGAAGTTGGTCAGGTTCATGCTCACCTGGGTAGTTCCAGTGCCCGGCATCTCCAGGCCCAGTCCCTTGACGTAGCGGAGCCCGCCAGAGCTATGGCGGATCGTTTTGGCAATCGCCTTGGCCAGAGTGGGATCGGCGGTGCCCAGATACACATTGAAGGCAATGAGTGCCCGGCGCGCCCCCACCGCGACGGCGCCGGCGGACGGATGCATGGCAGCGGGGCCAAAGTCGGGCACCCGGGTCGGGTCAATCGGCACGCTCTCCCGCAGGCCCTCGAAACCGCCTTTCCGAATGTTTTCGAGATTCACCCGCTTGGGGTCTCTGGCCGCTTCCTCATACAGGTAGACTGGAATCGCCAACTCAGCCGCGATCCGCGCTCCCAGTTCCTCGGCCAGGGCCACGCACCGGGCCATGGGCAGGTCACCCAGGGGCACGAAAGGGAACACGTCCAGAGCCCCCATTCTGGGGTGCGCTCCCTCATGCTCCCTCAAATCAATGAGCTTCAGAGCGGCGCGAGCCCCAGCCATCGCTGCCTCCACCGCGTGGCTCTCGGGCACCACGTAGGTCAGCACGAATCGATTATGGTCGGCGTCACTCTGGACATTGAGAATCCGGACACCCTCGGTCGCCGCCACCGCATCGCGAATAGCGGCGATCACCTCCGGCCGCCGTCCCTCGGAAAAATTTGGCACGCACTCCACAAACCGATCAGCCACTCTGTCGCATCCTTCCCACTTCCTCACGTGTATGGCTCTATTGTCCAGCAGGCGGGCCGGGAAGGAAAGTGACGGCGTTTCCGGATGTTTAAGGCATCGCCGATCGGCGGTCGGTCGAGCCGAAACCCGGGCAATCGCCGGCGCAGGGGCGAGCCCCGCAGCGAGGGCAGACCGCGTAGGCGCCACGGTAGAATTTTCCCGGGTCGAACGAGGGCGGGGCGCCGGAGTCGGCGCGGGCATTGGGCGGCGGCGCGAAATCATCCTCAATCGCGCGGATAAGGGTCGCGGCCCGGTTCCGGAAGCGCCGGCGATCGATCCAGCCCAGTTGCCGCTCGATCCGTTCGGGGGGGAAGTTCCGCGCCAGCGATCTGGCCCTGGCGGCGCCGATTCCCTCGGCCAGCAAGCGGCCTACCAGCCCGCCCAGCAGACCCGACTCCTGGTCGGTGAGCGAATCCTGGCTTTCCGGAGCGAAGGATAGGGGCGGCGGACCGGCTGGGGCGGCCATGGGGCTGATAACTGGCGGAGAAGAGGATTGTACGGCAGGCAGCGTCAGCATGTTGTGTTTCTTGGTGTATTGCTCAGGTGTCTTTCCATTCCGTGTTTGCCCTGTACGAGGATCGATGCTTGGCGGGCTGGGGGTCAAAGCTTGCGGCCCATCGGTCAGGGATTGAGGCTGGAGGGTCAATCCCCGCGGGTGGGGGGTCAATGCTTGACCCTCGGGGATCGGCGACTGACCCTGGGGGGCCAGCGCGTGCAGCCCTTCATCCTCCGGGAGCCGCCGCATGCGGGGAGCATAGAATTTGCGGATCCGTCCGCGGTCGCGGTCATCTACCTCGACGGTCAAAAAGCCATGAGCCACCGCGTCGGCGATCCCCTTCTTGATGCTGTTTTCCGCCATACCGCAACCCGCGTCCATGCGTGAGCCGTCCCGGCGTTTCCGCCCGTGCATGAACTCATCCATCGTGATCAGTTTGCTTACCCCATACTCGTGATATCCCCAGGTATGGCGCAGGATGTATTCCACCACTTTATGCTCGGCCCAGGACGTGAAGCCGGCCACCAGATCAAACCAGTTGTTAGGAAGGCGCCAGAAGTTACTCTCGGGGGGATCAAAGCCTTCGAACGGCATGTGCGCGCCACCATCACCGAGCCCGGCGGTCGGGGCCATGACGCGCTCCAAAGGCATGTGCATGAAAGGCAGTCCCTCGTGGTCACTCTACCAGCGAAGCTCCACTACCGCCGTGGCCCCTCGCTGGATCTGGCGATGGGCGATCAGTACGCCCTCCGTCTCCAGTTTGTCGAGGGCGTGACGCAGGGTAGTGGATGCTTGCGACGTATTCTTATTGGTGATTCCGGCTTCCTGCAGCAAGGAGCCGAGAGCTATTTCGGCATGGCGAGACTGGCTGGATACCTGGCAACGCTGGACGAACACCCGCAGGTTGTCGACGCTGCGCCCGGTCCGGATCGATCCCCGCCCGCGGTGACCGCCCCGGCGCCGGCTCGGTAACTCCAGGCTGGTGCGGGGGAGAAGCTGATAGTTCGTGCCGGGGCGCCCCTCGGGATCGCGTACCCCGCGGTACCAAATGGAGTTGATACTGACCTGGATCACGTCGGGCAGGCCACGCGCGAAGACCTCGCGGAGCGGCATCTGGCGCACCTCGTCGTTATTGGAGGTAAAGCCCAAGGCCGCCAGGAGTGGGGCGCTGAATGCTTTCGTGGTCTTACCACGCCGCTGATAGAGCTCCACGTCCGTGAGGTGAAGGGCCTGGAGGGTGAGGGTGAGCCGCTTCCGATTCACGCTGTAGTGGATACCCCGGCTATCTCGCGTGTAGCCAAGACGATCCAGAACATCGTTGATCGAAATGGTAATATCCGGTCTCCGGTAGAATGGCGGATCATTGGCGATCTCAAACAGGAGGTGCATGACCTTGGCGGGAAACTCGCCCACGAAATGGCGAAGCAACTGGACCACGCTTTCCTGCGAACTCAGTTCCCGCTCGAACTGAGGCAGCGGGAGTTGCAAGGCGGTCACCGGACGCTGGACGGTCCAGCCCTGGGCGTCGGGGTGCGGCATCTCATCAATCGCGAGCGGTTGGTGAATGGCGGCCCGGTACGCCGCGTACTCGGCGTCCAGGGCGATGAACTCGATTTCTTGCTGAATCTGCTGCCGGAACTCAACCTCGATGGCGCTAAGGGGTTGTCCGGTCAGCACGTCGATGTCGCCCACGGTCGGGGTGGGCACCAAACTGGTAACGGGAGCGCGGCGCGACAACTGGTCGGGCATCAGGAGAACCTCCTCTGTCATTTTTGCACGATAGGTCATACCGCGGGGGGAGCGCAAGAGGCGCCGGAACCCGATCGGCGTGATCGATATGGGAGGATCGTAGCCCCCAGGAAGCCGCCACCAGAGGAGGTTATCCACGCCATTTCACACGTACTCTCCACCGGAGATGACACAAACCATCCACCATGCCCACACATTTGGTCCGCGCCCAATCCCACCTCTGCTCCACGTGGATTCACACATAGGCTCCACGCCGCCTCACACGGAGGCTCCAGGGCCCGCGGCGGGGTCCGTGCTCCACGCTCATTCACACAAAGGCTCCATACGCGGCGCCCAATTCGGCTCTCCACCGCCGGGTATAATCCTGGTAATTCACGGGTGGAACATCTGGCGGGTCCTGGTGATTCCAGGCGGGTATAAGCGAGTGAGGAGATCGGCATGGAGGCGGTAACATTGGGCCGAGACACGAGCAAGCCGGTAGCCGCCGGCAGCGAGATACGGGAACACATAGTGAGCGAGGCCCCGGAGCAGTACCAGGCGGATCTCGCGGCTTTGCGGCGGGAAGTAGCCGCGCTCCGATCGCGCCTGGAGCGAAGCGAAAGCTCCCGGTCGAAGCCAAAGGGGATCGGCGTTCGCGTGGTCCAGGCCGGAATGGTTGGGACGGCGGTATTGCTGCTGGTCGGCACGAACGCCTTCGCGGCTGGGCCGCCCGCGCCAAGCCAGATTCGGGCCTGTTATGCCAAGAATACGGGCGCGCTTACTATCGTGACCGGCCGGGCTGGCTGTGGGGCGGGCAAGGTGGCGGTGGTCTGGAACACGCGGGGCGTCGAGGGGCCTCGTGGCCAACGGGGCGCGACAGGGCCGCGGGGGCCTCAGGGATTGAACGGCGTGCAGGGTGGGGCAGGAGCGCCGGGGACCCAAGGTCCGGTAGGGCCGCAAGGGGTGGCTGGGCCGCAGGGTGTTCCTGGTACGCAAGGTCCGGCGGGACCGATGGGCGCGGTGGGGCCGGCCGGACCAGCCGGCGTGGCTGGCGCGACGGGCCCAGCGGGCCCGGCCGGCCCCGGCGGTTTCGTCTCCAACCTGATCTCGGCTGATTTGAGCAATACCGATCTCCCCTACCGGGACTTCACGGGCGCCAACCTCACGGGCGCCAATTTCTCGAACGATCTCTTGAAAGGCGCGGGATTTGCTGGCGCGATTCTCGCCTCCGCTACCCTGAATGGCGTCACGCTTACCCACGCCAACCTGAGCGGCGCCAACTTGAACGGGGCACAGATGCAAGGGGCGGAGTTGAATGGCGCGAACCTGTCGTCCGCTACTTTGATCGGGGCCAACCTGTCCGGGGCCGATCTCACCAATGCCAATCTCACGGGTGCTCATCTTGCGGGAGTTGATCTCAGTACGGCGATCTTTAGCAACACCGTGTGCCCCGACGGGACCAATACGGGAACCACGGGAACCTGCGCCGGCCACACCCCGTAATTATTTTCTCGGATTGCTCCGAGCCCGCGATTTTAAGCGCGGGCTCGGTGGGGCCGAAACCGGTTTCAGTGGTCGGCTGGCGTGTCCATCGATCCTGGGGCATCGAGTCGTACACGTTCGAGGAACTCGATGTAGCCATTCAAACTGTCCCGCAATCTCCGCATCCTCAGGACATATTCGGGAAGATCGTCGACCGACGGAAGCAGCTCCTCCACCCGCAGATTGCGTAGTTGCTGTTCCATGGCGTCCACCCGGTTTCCCACCCGCCGTACCTGGCGCCGCCGATTCCGGTCCGCCGTCAGGTCCATCACGGCGGCCACCGCTTCGACGGTTGGTCCCGCGTTCCCCACGTCGGCCGGCTCGCCCTCTGCCTGATCCTGGACGGGTTCGGATGCGGGGGGCTCGACGCCAGGAGCTAAGTGGCGGCACAATTCCTCGGTGGCGCGGGCCGAGAGGGCTCCGGCGATCACCTGGGCCAGGATTTCCATCTGGAGCGGCTGGGGGAGGCGGGCGATCGCGCGGGCATGGCGGCCGCTAATCCGCCCGCTTTGCACGGCGGCCTGAATCGGTTCGGGGGCGTGAAGCAGGCTCAGCATTTGATGGAGGCGCCGGTCGGTCAGCCCGTGACGGCGGGCCAGCTCCACCCAGGTCTGGGGCTGGATGTCGCGCAGCCGCGACAGGGCCTGAGCCTTCTCAAGCTCGGTGAGATCGGCGCGCAACAGGTTCTCCGCCAACTGCTTGCCCAGGGTGTCGGCGGGATGAGCGGGGCGGTGGACCACCAGGACCGGCAGCCGCTCCAGCCCCGCGATTCCCGAGGCTCGCCAGCGCCGTTCGCCGGTGATGATCGTGAATGCCTCATCGTCGTCGTCGTAGTAGGCGGTGAGGGGAGACTGCATGCCATCGGCCAGCAGCGACGACGCCAGAGCTTGCAACTCGACCGGATCGAAAAACCGGCGCGGTTGTTCGGGATCGGGGCGGAGCCGTTCGCGGGCGATCAGCTTGGCCCCTTCCAGGGCCGAGACCCCGTCATCCTGGGTCTTCCGGAGGATCTCGTCCCGGACGAGCGAGGGAAGTACGCCGGCGGACTCCATGGCGAAGTCGAAGCTTTTACGACGCGACATCGGTGGCCAGCACTGGGATCGTGGCGATCTCGCGGGCTATCACGGCCTGGCAGAGGGCCCGGTAGGCCAGGGCCGGCGCCGACCGCCTGCTGTAGAGGGTCACGGGCTGGCGGCTATTCAGGGCTTCCTGGACCACGATGCTGTCGGGGATCATCGGCTCGAAGACCAGATCCCCCCAGGTATGGCGCATGTAGGCGCAGGCATCGCGGCCCAGGGTCGTGTTGATCTTCACCTGGCCGAGGAGAATCCCTTCGATCGTCAGATTGTAGTTGCTCTCATCGGCGACCCGCTTGACGCTGGCCACGCTTTCCTCCAGCGCGTCGCGCGAGGCACGGTCCTGCGGATTGAGGGGGAGCACGCAGCTATGAGCCGCGATCAGGCAGTTGGTGGTGAGGAAGCCGAGGAGTGGCGGGGCGTCCAGGAGCACGTAATCGTACCCGTCGAGCAGGGCCCGTTCCGCCCGGAGTCGATCCCGGAGCAATCGCTCGCGCCCAGCCAGGGGTCCCAGGTTCAATTCAATCTGAGCCAGATTGGGGTCGGCGGGGATGAGGTTGACATTGGCCAGCCCACTGGGCCGCACCAGGTCGGCCAGTGACGTGCCATGGATCAGGGCCGCCGACAGCAGATGCTCACCGGGGCGCACGCCAAGCACGGAGGCGGACAAACTGCACTGGGGGTCCATGTCGATCAGCAGCACACGACGCCCCATCTCGGCGAGCGCGCCGGCCAGGTTGAGGCAGGTAGTGGTTTTCCCGCTGCCGCCCTTCCGCTGGGCAAAGGCGATGATCCGTGTCACGGTGCGTCCTCAAAGCGATAGTCGCCACATGAAAAGCGGCGCCAGACCGGTCCGAAGGGGCGGCCCCTTGCCGGGATAGGGGCAGTGTACCATTGGCGCGCGCGGGCCCACAACGCGGATGGTGGTTTAGAGGGCAAGGATCAGCACCCCGCCCAGAATGGCCAGGCTCCCGCCGATCCTCGGTCGGAGCCCCGCGCGCTCATTCAGACGCCACGCCCCCACCACCGTAACCAACACGATCCCCGACTCACGGAGCGGCGCCACCACCACCAACGGGGCCAGACGCAAGGCGAACAGGACCATGAGGTAGGAGACGAGCATCATGCCGCCGATCGCGGCCGCGACGCGACCGCTGGGTACCTCCGGCGGACGAGAAACTGGTTCCGGGGCTCTCCGCGTATTCCGTACATGCTTCATCCCGGCCCAGCCGACCAGGAGAAGGGCGCCGCCGCACCATAAGAACCAGCCATAGAGCCAGGGAGGGGCCTGCCGCGTCCCTACCTTGTCGATCGCTGTGTAGGTGGCGATCGCCGCGCCGGTCAGGAGGGCCGGCACCATCACGTTCCAGGCGGCTCGGCTCGGCGTTCTCACGATCAGGATGCCGGCGACCAGCAGGACGACCCCGGCCAGAGTGTGGGCCGTAAGGTGTTCGCCCAGCACCACGACCCCAGCGAGCACCGCCAGCAGCGGCGCGCTCCCTCGGGCGAGCGGATAAACAACCGACAACTCCCCACGCTGGTAGGCGGTGGTTAAACCGAGGAAATAGATGAACTCCGCTACGGACGACGCACCCGCCAGGGCGAAGGTTCTGGGCGAAACCGCCGGCTCTCCCGCCACGAGCCAGGCAATCGCCACCAGCGGGGTGACGGCCAGGGCCGAGACGCCCATCGCTCGGGTGGCGACCGCCATGGGATCCCCGCTAGTCTTGAGAAGCGCGTTCCAGGCGGCGTTGAGGGCCGCGGCCGCCAGGCAGAGGAGAATCGCGGCGATCATGGGGCCTTTCAGGCATTCTTCAGGACCACGTTTTGCAAAACGTTGGAGACATCCTCGCAGCGGTCGATCGCCTGCTCCATCAGGTCATAGAGCCGATTCCATTTCAGGACTTCAATCGGCGGATACATATCAGGCAGGAATAATTCGGCAATCGCGTTGTGGTAGAGCCCGTCACCCTCCTCTTCCAGGCGATGGACGTCGTCGATGAACGGGGTCATGCCGTCCAATGATTCGAGTCGATCGACCGCGCTCGCCAGAGCCTGTACGGCCCTTACCAGAAGGGTGCTGGCTTCCAACAAATAGACGGTGGGCTGGGTGATCCCATAGAGCGCGAGCATGGTCGCTACTTCATCGACCGCGTCCAGCACGTCGTCGATGATGCTGCCCAGGGCGATGATGTCCTCGCGCTCGAACGGCGTGATAAAGCTTCGATTGAGGAGGGCGAAAATCTCGCCCGTGATCCGATCGCCGTCGTTCTCCAGCTCATGGATCCGGCGGGCCTTCTCCTTTGGCTGGGTAAAGTCGTGGAGCATGGCGGCCAGGGCGTCCACCCCTGCCTTGCATGCCGCCATGTCCGCGCGGAAGAGCCCAAAGAATGCCCGTTCCTCGGGGATCAGGCGGAGCTTCATCTCGGGCCCCGCTGCCGCGCGGCGCCAATGGGCGCCCCGAGCCACCCTGGCTGGGAACCTGGGTGGGACTCGGGACGCCCTAACATCGCTTCACCAGTCCGTGTAGAGGTTGTTTGGAACCCGCTTCTCGGAGGAAGCGCGAATAGTAGACTCTATCCGGCATGGTATCAGATGGCAGCCCGCGGGATTGCGGTTCAGGGGAGAGTAAGCAGGGTCGGATGTGGGCACCGATTCACGATCCAAGTGGAATGGATAATCCCCGCGTCTCGGTTACTCCCTCCCGTGTGCGCACGGTTATTCGCAGGTTCGCGCTCACGCGGCCATGGTGGGGCGGGACCGGGATCAGGAGCACCACCGTGCCGGCTCGCGTTGCTTGCCCTCGGGCATTGATCGGTCGCTGTCCCTTTCCCGTGAGCAGCAAACGAACATTGATCGTGGCGGCGCGGGCAAGGCTGACCGAGACCGCGACCTGCCGCGAGCCGCCCCGCTTCTCCAGCTTCGCGGCCACCGCGAAACCCAGCGCCGGATACACGGTGATAGAGCTCGATGCGGTAGCTCTGTGAGTTCGGTCGCTTACGGTCACCGTGATCACCGCCGCCAGGCTGGTTCTCCCTTTCTGGGGCTTTTCGGTAAGTAAGAGTGTAAGCTGGCCCACGCCTTTTTGCCCCGCCTTGCCGGTCACGACCACTTGCCGGTTCAGAGACGGATACCGCACGACGGCCTTGACCGCCAGACCTGGAAGCGTTCGCACCTGCAGGATCAGGGTGTCGCCCGCGGCGGCCACGGGAGAGGACAGGTGAATGGAGAGGGCCACCGGGCGCGGCGTCGCGGTTGGGGTAGCGGTCGCGGTACGGGTCGCGGTCGCGGTGTGGGTTGAAGTTGGCGTCGAGGAGGGTATAGCGGTGCTTGGCACCCTGGTGGCCGAGGAGGTTGGGGGAATCGCCGTCGCGGTGGGCGGCGCCGTGGTGGCGGTAGGGGGCACGGGGGCCGTAGTCGCGGTCGGCAGGACGGGGACGGACGTTGCGGTGTCTGGTGGAGGGGGTAGAGGAGGCGCGGGGGTGTTGGTGGGATAGCCAATCGCTTCACTGGTTCCACGGGCGATTTGGGTGCCGTTGTCTCCCGCCAAGAGCCCGGCGCCGAGTAGCCCGGCAAGGAGAGCGGCCAGCATGAGGACGATTCGGGTAGTGGGCGCGGATGTACGGTTCATGGACATTCCTTCCTTCCCTGAGGCACGCTCTTCGCGCCAAGCCGGTGTTCGGTGCTCCAAATGGCCAACAGACTTACCAGGATGACGCGGAAACCGGGAGAGGCCCACTCGGAAAAGTCAGTCAAACCGAGGACGCCGTACACCGCGAGACCTACCGCGGCGCCAGTTTCCCTCGGGCCCGGTTGGCCCGTGACCGTGCCAATCAGCGGCCAGACGAGTAAACCGCAGAGCATGACCGCGGCGGGCACACCGATCTCCGCTGCCGCCAGGAGCATCACATTATGGACGATAGGCACTCCATAGGGCGTGTACTGGGCCGGCGACCCGACCTTTGCCAGGGCGATGGGATAGCAATTGGCCCCTACTCCGAGGAGTGGGTGATGCAGGATCAGCCCCAGCGCCTGTCCGACCTCCTCGACATGAGCTCGTAGGGATTGCACTTCCAAACGGTTGGTTGGATCGAGCCGGGGAAGCAGGGCGAGGAGGCCGATACCCACCGCTCCCAATAGGCGCCAGGGCCGGGCCGCGCCCGCCCGGCGAGCCAATCGCCTCCGCCTGGATAAGACCGCAAGACAGACTGCCCCAATCCCCGTGGCCAGCCAAGCACCGCGCGAGAGAGCGGCGATGAGCACGATTCCCATGCAGGCGATTGATACTGCCCGCAATCCTCTGGGTAGGGTGACGACGAGGAAGATCCCGGTTACCGCCGCCAGTCCCGCCAGGAGGTTGGGATGGTCGGTCAGGCCATAGGCACGCAGCCAGCGGTGCCCGCCAACCACGATCACCGCGACCCCCGGCGTGGCGGGATGTAGCCTGGGCTCACCCAGTCCCTCAAGGCCGAGCGACCCCTGGCGCGCGACTTGACCAAGCGCCGCCAGGGCTTGCAAGACCAGAGAGCTGAGGAGGGCCGACCACACAAGCGGGGCTCGTGGGCGGTAGTTTACCAGGAAGAGATAGAACAGGAATGTACACCAGAGCCGCGCCGCCATTCCCAGCGCCACCGGCGGGCCGACCGAGAACGGCGTGCCGGCGAGCGCCAATCCCAACAGACCAGCGAGCCCACCAGCTATCCGGGGATCGCCAATCGTAAACGACGACTCGCCCCGAATCCAAAGACCGGCGAACCAAGCGCCCAGAGTGACCGCCATTGCCGCGTCGAACCAGTAGAGGTGGAGCGAGACATTCGATCCCGGAGGCCAATTGACTATTCCACCGGCGGCCAGGGGAGCGGTGAAAAGGGTGAGCCACAGGCCGCCCGCGGTAGCACCATCGAGAACCGCAACCGGTTTCCCTGCCCATACAGCGGACCAGACGACATGCGCCCGCACGGCAACGGTCTCCACTGGCTGTCCCTCCTCGTCCGTTCGCCATTTGCGTGCTGACGATCAGTACGGGGGAGGGTTACGGCTACGGGGCGGATTGGGAACGGCCGCAGCCGCCGTAACTGACCAGGGTAGTGGGGAGGACCATACGGCGGTGGGGCCCGCGATCTCCGTTCAGCCGGGCAAAGAGCAGGCGAGCGGCGCAACGGCCCAGATCAACCGGATCATGCGTAATCAGGATCAGCGGGATGCTCAACAGGTCCGCTAGTTCCAGGCCATCGAAGCCCAGGACTGACACCTCGTGCCGTCCGCCGCTCACCGCGCGCAACACGCCTACGCAGGTCCGATTGTTCAGGGCAAACAGCGCCGTAGGAGGATCATCCAGGCTCAGCAAGTGGCGGCCGGCGGCGGTTGCTTGCGTCACATCCCGGGCGCCGCGGACGAGGAGCGCGGGATCCACGGGGATTCCGGCTCCCTGTAGCGCCTCGCGGTAGCCCGCGATCCGCTCGTCTATGGTGAAGTAGGGCAAGCCATCGCAGACGAGGCCGATCCGCCGATGACCGAGACGGATCAGGAGTTCGACGCCCTGGCGCGCCCCGCCTCGATTGTCCAGGACCACGGCATCCCCTTCACCAGAGTGGGGTGGCCGATCGACGAAGACCACGGGAAGGCGGCCACCCAGATCCAGGGGCCGATGAGCGTGATCGCGAGCGGGTACGAGCAGCAAACCGGCGACCTGTTGTTGGCGTAAGCTGGTTACCAGCTGTTGTTCGCGCACTTGCTGATCGTCCGAACTGCCGGTGATCACCAGGTAACGATGGCGCCGTGCCACCTCCTCGACTCCACGAGCGATGCCAGAGTAAAAGGGATTTGCCTGGTCGCCGATCACCAAGCCGATCAATGGCAATGATCGGCCGGCCCTGAGGCTTCGGGCCACGTTGTTTGGCCGGAAGTCGAGAGCATCAACCACCGCCTGGACGCGGGCGGCGGTATCCGGGCGCACCCCCGGCTCCGCGTTGACCACGCGGGAAACCGTTTTGAGACTCACCTTCGCGGCGAGCGCCACGTCTCTCATGGTAGTCATTCCGAGCCTCCGTAGGGCCCAGTGTACACAGGGCTTGACATCGTTGTCATTGGCGCGGTACAACGTGGCCTGAACCCCGCCCGCGAGTGCCATACCGACCGAGGCCGCAGGGAGGCGCGAAGGTGCACAATCCTCCAGTTCTTGAAGCCCGTGGGATAACCCGCAGCTTTGGGCGGGTGACCGCGCTAAGGGGCGCGGATCTGATCGCCCACGCCGGTGAGGTCTCGGCCCTGGTAGGTGACAACGGAGCCGGGAAGTCCACTCTGATCAAAATCCTCAGTGGGGCCATTCAACCGGATGGCGGGAGCATTTTGATCGATGGGAAACCGGTTTCGCTGGGCTCGCCTCAGGATGCGCGCCGGCTGGGAATCGAGACAGTGTACCAAGATCTGGCCCTGGCGCCATCGCTGGATGTCGCGGCTAATCTCTTTCTTGGACGTGAGGTCCGGAGCGTGGGTGTGTTTGGCCGCGTAGGTTTCCTCAACGACCGGGCCATGCGGAAACAAGCTCAGCAGGAGATGGCCAGTTTGCGGATTGGCCTCAGTTCGGTGCGCCAGCCCGTTTTCACCCTGTCCGGTGGGCAACGTCAGGCTATCGCGGTCGCGCGGGCCACCACCTGGGGTAGGCGACTGGTGATCATGGATGAGCCGACGGCCGCGCTTGGGGTCCGCGAAACCAATATGGTGCTGCGGTTGATTGAACGGGTCCGCGATTCGGGGCTTGCCGTCCTGATGATCAGTCACAGCATGCCCGAGGTCTTCGAGGTCGCCGACCGGATCACGATTCTGCGTTTGGGAAGAACCGTTCGTCAGATGCGCCGCGAGGAGGCATCAATGACCGAGGTGGTCTCGTTCATGACAGGCGCCGCCGTGGAGCAGGTAGCGGAGATTTAGGATGAGCGAACCCGCCACCCCAACCCCCACCGGCGCGCCTGTCGACGTACCCGCTGATCGCCCTATCCTCCAACGTGGCGCGCGCTATCTTCTCGGCACCACGAATCTCTACATTTTTCTGGTGCTTATCTTTCTCGTTGCCTTGTTCAGCATTATCAGTCCGAATCACGCTTTCTACGGCACCAGTAACTTTCTCAATATTGCTTGGGACAGCGCCGAGACGTTGCTGCTGGCGATTGGTGAGACGTTTGTCATTATCACGGCTGGTATTGATCTCTCCGTGGGCACCGTGCTGATGTGCTCGGGTGTGGTGGCGTCATGGGTGATAGCCAATAACGCGGGCACCGCGAGCCAGGTGGTCGGCGGTCATTTTCCGCACGCGGGAACCGCCGTAGCCCTGGGCATCGGCGCCGGCCTGCTGGTTGGCCTCATTGCCGGGTTGGTCAATGGCCTTTTGGTGACGCGGTTGAAGATGCCGCCATTCATCGTCACCCTGGGTATCTTCAGCGTGGCGAACGGAGCCGCCGAGTTGGTTAGTTCCTCGGGGGCCGCCGGACAACAGGCCATTCCCCCGGTTCCGGATTCGTTCGCCAATTCCTTTGGCAGTGGGAGCATGCTTGTGGGCCTCCCAACCTTGGTCATTGTCGCGGCGGTGTGCGCGCTGATCGCGCACATCATTCTCACCCGGACGATCTTTGGCCGGCGGACCTTCGCGGTGGGAAGCAATCTGGAGGGCTCTCGCCTGGCGGGCGTGCCGGTGACCTCACACATTATCTGGGTCTATGTCCTCTGTGGGTTCATGTCCGGCCTGGCCGGGATTTTCGACCTGGCTCGCTTCCAGACCGTGGATATCAGCGGCCACAGCCTGGACAATCTCAACGCCATCGCCGCCGTGGTGATCGGCGGGACCAGTCTGTTCGGCGGTACCGGCTCGATCGTGGGCACGGTAATTGGCGCCTTTATCCCCACCGTCCTCCGCTACGGTTTCACCATCCAGGGCGTTTCCTCGTTCTGGCAAGACGTAGCGGTCGGGACTATTATTATTCTGGCCGTGCTGGTTGACCAAATACGACGGCAACGGACCACCTAGAGATCGCGATGTGAAAGGAGGTGAGGCGAACTAAGGCGGTCGAATACGGATTCTATCCGGGCGGGTATCCCGACCAGTTGTCGAAAATGGACTACGAAAGAGAGTGCAGCATGTTGAAACGTGCGATCATTGGCGGTATTTTCAGCGCCGCGATCATAGCCTCGGGGATGCCGGGTCTACATGCAAAGGTGCATGCGGTCGCGCTCCATAAGTCGTACAAAATCGTGCTCATCGCCGGTATCGCCTCCGACGCTTTCTACATCACCATGAGCCACGGCGCCACGGCCGAGGCGAAGGCGGAAGGGGCGTCGCTTCAGTTCACTGGCTCACCGGCGGCGTTCAGCCCAGGCACCCAGTTGCCCTATCTCAACGCCGCCATCGCTCAGCACCCCGACCTGATCCTGATTGCCCCCACGGACAAAGTAGCGCTCCAGGCCCCAATCGCGCGGGCAGTCAAGGCTGGAATCCCGGTCATCCTGGTTGACACCACCCTCCAGAATCCGTCAATTGCCGTGACGACCATCTCATCCGACAATGTCGCCGGCGGCATCGCCGCGGCCGACGCGCTCGCGGCGGCGATCGGGAAAAAGGGTTTGGTGGCTGGGATCAGCACCACACCTGGGGTAAGCACCACCGACCAGCGGGTGCAGGGATTCAACCAAGAGTTGAAGAAATTCCCTGGAATCAGTGCCCTTCCGACGGTCTACGCCACGGACGACGCCACGAAAGCGGGCGGCATCCTCACAGGCATGGTGGCCGCGCATCGCGACCTGGCTGGTGTCTTTGCCATGAACGTGGTCACCGGCGACGGTGTGCTGGCGGGGGCGAAAGAGTCGGGAGTGGCCGGTAAGATCAAGCTGGTGGAGTTCGACGCCGAGCCCGTGCAGGTCCAGGCGGTCAAGAACG
>JANWHO010000078.1 GCA_025450375.1 Chloroflexota bacterium | reverse complement strand
CCCATGGGCACGCTCGCCTGTGGGACCACACCGCCTGGGCGCGCGTGACCCACACTTGTGGTGGTCTCGCGCTCCCAGGAAGATCATCGCTGCTGATAGCGTTCGTGCAGGCCAGTCATCACCTACAACTCGCGGCCACACGCCGCCCGCTTGCCATTGCGGTCCCCTGTTACACGCGCACCGCCCGGATCACCGCGCAGGGAATACTGAAGCACGAGCCGCCATCCTTGATCGCGAAGGCAGTGACCGTTTCCGGCGGTGCCTCGGCCAGGAGCCTCCGGCAGGCGTCGGCGCGCCAGGAAACGGTGGCGGATCGCTGGAGCCATGCCTCCGCGTCAAGTTCCAGCATCCAAGTCCGCGCCTGCATGGCCTCGAAGCCGTGCCGGGCGAGCCGCCGGCGCCACTCAGCCACCGTGTCGTTCCGCCCGTGGCTAGCGTCTCGGAGGAGTTCCAGAGTCGCGAGAAAGCTGTCTTGGGCCCGCTCGTCTGGGCTCACGGAGTCGACCAGGACAAAGGGCGCGCCGCTGGGGAGAACTCTCGCTATCTCTCCTATCAGGGATTCCGGATCGCGCCAGTGGTGGGCGCTGAAGCGGCTGATCGCCGCGTCGAAGGCCCCGCGCTCGAACGGCAGATCTTTCCCGTTGATCTCCAGGGTAGTCACGTTGGCGATTCCCCGCTCCGCGCACAATTGGGCGGTAACGGCCAGCATCCTGGGGGCCACGTCCACTGCCGTCACATGCGCCACCTTCGGCGCCGCGGCCATGGCCGCGTGTCCGGCGCCCGTCCCCACGTCCAGTACCCGCCAGGAGGGCTGGGGAGCCAGGACTTCCAGCATCCAGGGAAGGTCCTCTCCCCGCGCGTGGACCGGGCTGGAGGCGTAGGCGGACGCCACCTGGTCGAAGTGGGTGGCGGCGTTGCCTGTCTGGGCGCTCACGCGCCGGCCGCGGCGGCGTGCCGCTCCTCATAGGCGGAAATCAGATCGTCGAATTGAAGGGTCCAGCCGATCGGGTCGAGCCCGCGGACCAGACTGTCCTTCACGAACGGATCGATGGAGAAGGGGTGGCGGTCCCCGCTCGGGGTCGTTACCACCTGATTCACCAGGTCTATCCGCAGGGCATATCCGGGCGCTGCTTCGACCTCGCGGAACAGGGCATCCACCGTGGCCTCGGGCAACACCACGGGCAGGAGCCCATTGGCGCAGCAGTTGTTATAGAAAATGTCGGCATACGATGGGGCAATCAGACAGCGGAAGCCGTACTGGTGCAGGGCCCAGGGGGCATGCTCGCGCGACGAGCCGCAGCCGAAGTTGGCCCGGGCCAGCAGCACGCTAGCATTTTGGTAGCGGGGGAAGTTCAGGACGAAATCGGGATTGGGACTGGCGGAATCGCCAATATACCGGAGATTGGCGAAGAGGTCGGGGCCGAAGCCGGTGCGGGCGATTTTGCGGAGGAAACGCTGGGGGATGATCTGATCGGTATCGACGTTCACCCGATCCAGGGGCATCACCACGCCGGTGTAGGTGGTAAACGGTTCCATGTAGGTGCTTCCTTTTCTAAGAGATGAACCGGAAGATGGTGCTAGTTCCAGTCGCGGATGTCGACAAAGTGTCCGGCGACCGCGGCGGCGGCGGCCATGGCGGGAGAGACCAGATGGGTGCGCCCGCCCTTCCCTTGCCGCCCCTCGAAGTTCCGATTGCTGGTGGAGGCGCAGCGCTCGCCCGGTTGCAGGCGGTCTTCGTTCATCGCCAGGCACATGCTGCACCCGGCGTCCCGCCACTCGAAGCCGGCATCGGTGAAGATCCGGTCCAGACCCTCCCGCTCCGCCTCGGCCTTGACCAAGCCGGACCCCGGCACCACCATGGCCTGGACCCCAGACGCCACCTTCCGCCCCTCCACGAAGCGGGCCGCCAGGCGCAGATCCTCGATCCGGGCGTTGGTGCAGGAGCCGATAAAGACCCGATCCACGGCGATCTCGGTGATCGGGGTGCCCGGCTTGAGCGCCATGTATTCCAGGGCCCGCTCCACCGCCGCCCGAGCCCATGGATCGTCCATGGCCGCCGGATCCGGCACCTTGCCGTCCACCGGCGCCACCATGCCGGGGTTCGTGCCCCAGGTTACTTGCGGGACCGCCGAGGCGGCGTCCAGCACCACAACCTGGTCATAGACCGCGCCCGGATCGCTGGGCAGGGCGCGCCAGGCGGCCACCGCCGCGTCCCACTGTTCCCCCTTGGGGGCATATGGCCGGCCCTTGAAATAGGCGAATGTTTTCTCGTCCGGGGCCACCATACCGGCGCGGGCCCCGCCCTCGATGGACATATTACACAGGGTCATCCTGCCCTCGATGGACAGGGCTCGAATGGCGGGACCGGTGTACTCGATCACATGGCCGTTGCCGCCGTTGACGCCAATCGCCCCGATGATCGCCAGCATCAAATCCTTCGCGGTGCTCCCCTCCGGAAGGGCGCCCTCGACGCATACTTCCATGGTTTTCGGACGTTCTTGTTGTAGGCATTGGGTGGCCAGGACGTGCTCGACCTCGCTGGTTCCGATTCCGAAGGCCAGAGCCCCGAAGGCGCCGTGAGTGGAGGTATGCGAGTCGCCGCAGACGATGGTCATGCCCGGGAGGGTGATCCCCTGTTCAGGCCCAGTTACATGGACGATCCCCTGACGCACGTCGCCCATCCCAAATAAAGTGATGCCAAACTCGATCGCGTTCCGCTCCAGGGTCGCGACCTGCAGGGCGCTGTCCGGCTGTTGGATGGGGAGATGGCGTCCGGTGGTAGGGACGTTATGGTCCAGCACGGCAAAGGTGGCCTCGGGGCGGCGCACCGAGCGGTTCGTTAGCCGCAAACCCTCGAACGCCTGGGGCGACGTGACCTCGTGGACCAGATGGCGGTCAATATAGAGAATGGTCTTGTCGCCGGGAACCTCGCGCACCACATGCGCGTCCCAGATTTTGTCGAACATGGTCCTGGCCATTGGGCTCTCCCTTTATCGCTGTCCTCGTCCGCCGGGCGTACCGGTCTTGGCGCCTATCGTACCTTTATCCTTCGATGCCCGCAATAGACGCAAACATATGAGTTGCATACCTATATGTTATAGTTGGGCTCATGGAACTGCACCACCTGCGATACTTCGTGGCGATTGCCGAACGACTGAGTTTCTCGCGGGCCGCCGGCGACCTGGACCTCTCCCAGCCGGCACTGTCTCGCCAGATGCGTGATCTGGAGCGCGAACTTGGGGCCCCACTCTTCAATCGGGAGGGGCGGCGGATTAGCCTGACCGCCGCCGGCCAGGCATTCCTCGCCCCTGCCCGCTCGGCCCTCCTGGAGGCGGATCGGGGGCGGCGGAACGTGCGCGACGTGCTGGGCGCCCGTGGGGGTTCGCTGTCGATCGGCTCCTCGCCCCAGACGGCGGCCACCGTGCTCGCTCCCCTTCTCCGGCGCTTCCAGGGGGAGCATCCGGCCGTGGAGGTGCGGGTGCTGGAGGACGGCGCCGTTGGCCTGATCGCCATGCTGCTCGAGGGGAAGTTGGATCTGGGAGTGGTTCCGATTGATGTCCCTCGAACTCTGACCGTGGCGCCGTTCCTGACTGCCCGTATCCTCGCGCTGGCACCCCGAGAGCATGAAATCACGCGGGCGACAACCGTTGATCTCCGCGATTTGGTAGCCCCCGAGGGCCGGCCATCAATCCCCCTCCTTCTCTTGAAGGAGAACTACCTGACCCGGCTGCGGCTGGCCGCTGCCTGGCATGATGCCGGCCTCCACCCATACGTTGCCATGGAAAGCGCGGTGGGGCAAACCCTGGCCGCCTACGCGGAGGCCGGTCTCGGGGTGGCGATTCTGCCGGAGACCGTGGATCTGCGGGGATTCTCCCTCGGGGCGGCGGTAGTGGTGGACCAGGGTCAGCCCGTGGTCCTGAGGAACGGGTTAGGATGGAATCCTCAGCGGTATCTCTCGCCCGCCGCGGAAGCGTTCATCGAGTTGGTGAAGGCGTCGCGTGGGTAGCCTGGCCACCTTTCTAGGAGCGCGGGTCTCCAGGCCCGCCTGTTGGCGGTCACCGCGCTACCCCGATGGCGATCCGTCGCCGAAACAAGCGGGCCCGGAGACCCGCGCCCCTGGATTGTGACTGCCAACCTGGTCAGCAGCACCGCATCCAATGTAAGGCGCACCCTCTGGCATGGTCAGGGGACGATCTGGATCAGGGTTCCGACATCAGCCCAGGCATACAACACCGCCATGGAGGAGAGCGGTACGTTGGTACATCCGTGCGTACCGGTGAAGTTACCGCCCGGGGTGCCGGCCAAGCTGTTGCTGCCGGGACCGTAATTCGAACGCCAGGGGGAATCATGAATAAAGTATCCGCCGTTGGCGTTATAGAGCATGGCATAATTGGTGGGGGACGGAGCATAATAGAGCGGCGAACCCTTCGGCCAGGGCGAGTGGAATACCATGTTGGGAATCTTGGCCTCAACATGGAAGATACCCGGTAAGGTGGGCGTGTCCGGACCGCCGTTGCTGACCAGGATGTGGTACACGAGCTTATTTCCATCGTAGGCCCAGAGCGCGTCCTTACTGACCGAAAGAAGAATGCGCTTCGTCTGTACGGTGATGAGCGGCATCTGCGCCTTGGCCAGATTCCCCACCTCGTCCACGGCCTGCACGACCATCCTATAGTTCCCCGCCGCGGCGAGATGATGGGGGGTCGTGGTTCCATTCCAATTCAAGCCATGAATCGGGCCCGGACCCACTACCCCAAGCGATCGGGTAATCAGCGGGGTTACGTGACCGGCGATGTAGATGCGATAGCTCACCGTCGCGGTCTTTGTCAGGGTCATTTTCACGCGCAGCCGCTCCACCGGGGCGGTGAAACTGGCGTCCGAGACCACCGGCGCGCTGAGTTTGGGCGCCTGGCGATCGAGCGTGAATGACCAGCGTACGGGCGGGGATACCACGCCCACCGCGTTTACCGCATGCAGGAATACGGTCCATTGGCCATCGCCCAATCCCGCGAGCGCCAGGGTGTTTGATACGGTGTCCGTCCAGGCCGCCTGAGCCGGCGCGGAGACCGAGCCGGGGAGAATAGCGTACTGGTAGCCCCGCAAGGGGACCACATCTGGTCCGGAGGTCCAGCTCAGGGTCGGCGTTTTCGTATTGGCGGCGGCGCCGGATCGCGGGGTGGCGAGCACGATCGTCGGAGCGGCGGGCGCGTGATGGGCCAGGGAGAAGGGGATGATCGACGGAGCGGAGAATCGCCCGGCCTCGTCGCGCGTCCTCAGGAGCAACTCCCAGCGCCCCTCACGCCATTTCGGCACCGAAAGCAGGGTGGCACCCGTGGTCGTCCAACGGGGCCGCATGGCAGCCAGATCGACACCATGGCGGACAATGGCATATTGGAAGGCGGCTACCGGGGAGGTACCGCCCATGGGAATCCAACGGAACAGCAGCTTTCCCGCCGAGGACCACCCATCAATTTTGACGTTGGTGGCCGCCAGTTGAGGTGGGGTGGGAGCCGTGGTGCTCACCCCAAACACGCCGCCCACCGACCAGGCGCTTGGGTGCCCGTCGGCCGCCATCGCGCGAGCGCGCCAGTGGTAGAGAGCGCCATCCGTAAGGTTGGAAAAAGCCAGGGGTTGCCGGCCTACCCGTCCAGCCCTCAGACTGACCGGATTGCCGGATACGGTCGGCTGCCCGGTAAAGGGCTGGCCCGCCGGTTCGATTTCCGCTTGAGCCCGCACCGGTACGCTCTGGCGGAGTCCTACCAAGCTCACCTGGAGCGAGACGGTAGGTGAAGGCGCCCACCCCCAATTCGCGATCCCCCCGGCCCCGTCAGCGGTCAGGACCGCCCGCGTCGGGGACGCCGGTGCCTGCGGCAGGGGCGCCGCCTGGGCCGCGGGCCGATGCGCGACTACCGCGCCGGCGCTGGCACGGGGCGGAGCGGCGTGACGCGAATGATCGGAGAGCCAGTGGCCCGTGCCAAGGGCCCCACCCGCCGCCGCCAAGGCGAGGGATAGGGCGGCTACGGTCCGCGGGAACCAGATGTGCGTGGCCGCGAACCGCCTACCGCGTCCATACATTCCAGCATCAGCAACATGATTCGTGGCCGCATCGACGATTGCCATGAATGAATGCTATCAGGTGCTTGCCGTGCATGCTATCCCCTAATGGGCACAATTAAGGGAGGAAGGCGGATTCGGGAACCCGGTCATCGCAGTATACTTGCATATAGGTTCTGACATTCTATCCCACCGTCGCTCGCACTTTTACAGTTCAAGACGCGATTTCGCTCGGCTTCGTCCCGCGTTCGGCGGTCCGGCCGCCTGGCTTGACATCCGGGCGCCTGTTTTTCGTTTTTCCCGCACTGTGGTTTGTGGATGTTTCGTACTTTCCCTGGGAGGCATTGTATTTCGTCATGAATGGATCCGCCAAAGTTGGCCTGTTTATTGACCTCGAAAACCTCCGCTATGAGTTACTGAAGCGCGGTCGCGAGTTCGACCCGCAGCGGCTGATCCAGAAGGCGAGAAAATACGGCCTGGTCAAGGTCGCCTATGCCTATGCCGACTTCACCAAGCAACCGGAGTTGCTGCAAGGGAAGTTCGAGGCATCCATGATCAAGCGCGTGGATGTTCCGCTGCGCCTGCGTGACGATGGCCGCTTGAAAAGCTCCGCTGATTTGCATATGGTGATGGACATCTTTGAGACCGTCCTGTTCAACGACGATATCGAGACCTTTATCCTCGGAACCGGCGACAAGGATTTTACCCGCGCCAGCGCCATGTTGGTCAACCGTTTCGGCAAACGGGTGGTAATCAGCGGGGTTCCCGGTTCGGTCAGCCAGGTATTGGTCGACTCGGCCACCGTGGTGGATCCGATTGATCCGGAGGAGCATGGCTTCGGTGAGCTTGAGGTACGGGTGGCGGGCTGGATGGATTGGATGTCCGATCACTGGGACCATCCTATGTATATGGGGATCGTGCGCTACCTGGCCAGCGGCAGCCGGCCTATTGGGCTGAGCGTGGGCGAGGAGGACATTCGCGGCGTGCTCAATGTCTTCATGCGGAACTCGATCATTTTTCAAGAGCCGATGGAAATGCCGGACAATCAGGTGCGTCAGGTGGTGCGGGTGAACCGCGATCATCCTTTCGTCCAGGAGGCGGTGGCCAGACGACGGAAGACCGGCGCCGAACGGGGCTATGGCGAGCAACCAGTGGGTGAGCAGTTCGACGACCCGGGGGAATAAACAGTTCGGTGGACCTCGCGGATTCGCCGCTGCTCATGGACGTCGCCGCCTTTTGCCGGAAGCACTCGGTTTTCGGCCCTTCCGAGCAGGTGGTGGCGGCGGTTTCCGGCGGAGCCGATTCGCTCTGCTTACTGCTGTGCCTGCACTGGCTAGGCCCACGGCTCGGTCTCCAGGTGCGGGTGGCGCATGTGCATCATGGACTCCGAGGGGAGGACGCGGACGCCGATGCCGCGTTCGTGATCGCGCTGGCCGCCGCCCTCGGTCTCCCCTGTGAGGTCATTCCGGTCGACACCAATGCCTACGCATCCAGCCACCGTTGCTCGATCGAGATGGCGGCCCGCGAGCTACGGTATGAAGCGCTCCGGGCGGTGAGATCGCGGGTAGGAGCGGACTGCATTGCCACCGGCCACACCGAGGACGATCAAGCGGAAACGGTGCTCCTCCATCTGCTCCGGGGCAGCGGCCTGGATGGGTTGGCGGCCATGCGGCCCCGGCGCGGCGATCTCGCTCGCCCCCTGTTGACGCAAACCCGTCAGGCTACGGCGGCGTTTTGCGAGGCCCATGGCCTTGAGGCCCGTCACGACCGATCGAATGAGGATCCCGCCTTCCGTCGAAATGCCGTGCGGTCCCAGTTGCTGCCCGCCCTGGAGCGATTCAATCCGCGGGCCCGCGAGGCGCTGGCCCGGTGCGCCGCCTTGCTCGCCCTCGACGCTGATTACCTCCGCGCCGAGGCTCAAACGGCGTTCGATTCCGCCGTGGTGCCGGATGATGACGCGCAAGGCGGGCTGAGCCTGGCTCGGGGGCCGCTCGGCCGCCTGCCGGACGCCGTGCGTTGGCGGGTTCTCCGTCTGGCCGTCGAGCAGCTGTTTGGGGCCGGCGGCGCGCTGTCGGCGCGGATGGTCGAGAAGATAGATCGGTTGGCGGGCGGGGAAGGCGGCGGCGGGCTGGATATTGGGCGGGGTTTCCGGGCCGAGCGGCGCGGAGAACTCCTCCATTTCTTCCGCCCTGATCTCCACCCTCAACTATCCGAGGCGCGGCTCCCAATACCCGGCCGGATCCTCTTTGGCGAATGGCGCCTGGAGACCAGCATTATACCGGGGGATGAGGCACGGGCCTTGCTCGTTCGCCGCGAGATCACCGGGACGGAAGTCGTATGCGATCGCGACGCCCTGGGAGTGCCGGTGATCGTCCGCGGGCGGCAGCCTGGTGACCGCCTGCGGCCCCTGGGCCTGGTGGGCACGAAAAAAGTGCAGGATATTCTGGTTGACCATAAAGTGCCCCGCGCGGCGCGGGACCGCCTGCCTCTGGTGACCGGCCCGCTGGGGATTGCCTGGATCGTTGGCTTGGTCCTGGACGCTCGGGTGGCGGTCACCGAGCAGACCACCGAGGCCGTCCTGATCCGGGCCGCGCGTGCTGGATCCCGCCTGAATTGTCCTAACCCACCGGTATGAGGGTGAATTGGATTCTGCTATACTTTGGTCTGCTATACTCTGGTAAGCCGTGACCGGCGTCCGCGGGCGCCGCCCGTTGTATCGCGCACAGCCGCGCCGAGTCCCTACGCCGGAGGATCCAGCATGGACGCCAAGTGGCTCCGTAATAGTTTTGTCTACCTGGTGATCCTGGTCCTGGTGATCGCGATTGCCTATTCGTTGATGAGCCGCGGCACCACCTATAAGGCAACGAACCTCGGCCAGGTGATGAGCTTTTTGGTGACCGACACCAATGGCTGCGCCAATGGGCGCGACACCAATGCAGCCCTCGATAAAGTGAACGTTGACGGCAGTACCGTACACCTGGACCGCGCGTCGGCCTGCGGCGGTGATAAATGGTCGACTCAACTGGGCATCAACGACTCTTTCCCTCAGTTGCTCAAGGACAACAATATCCCGATCACGAAGCTGGATTATACGAACGCCGCTCCGAGCCAACTGGGGAACTGGCTCCAGCTAATCGGTGGTTTCCTTCCCTTGCTGATCTTTGGCGGCCTGTTGTTCTTCATGATGCGGCAGGCGCAGGGAAGCAATAACCAGGCATTGAGCTTTGGGAAGAGCCGAGCGCGCATGTTTACCGGCAATCGGCCATCGGTCACCTTCGCCGACGTGGCGGGGGTGGAGGAGGCCAAGCAGGAACTGGCCGAGGTCGTGGAATTTCTCCGCTATCCGGAGAAATTCGCCTCGCTGGGGGCCCGGATCCCCA
The DNA here is from genome assembly GCA_025450375.1 of Chloroflexota bacterium. The sequence goes on along the minus strand of JANWHO010000078.1, from coordinate 6,760 downwards.
GGGGTGTCCTCCTCGTGGGCTCTCCCGGCACCGGGAAGACATTGCTCTCGCGGGCGGTCGCCGGCGAGGCGGGGGTTCCGTTTTTCAGTATCTCGGGTTCCGAGTTCGTGGAGATGTTTGTTGGCGTGGGAGCCAGCCGGGTCCGGGATCTCTTCGAGCAGGCCAAACGTAATTCACCGTGCATCGTCTTCGTGGACGAGATCGACGCCGTGGGCCGCCAGCGGGGCGCCGGATTGGGCGGGAGCCACGACGAGCGCGAGCAGACGCTGAACCAGATTCTGGTCGAGATGGACGGCTTCGATACGAACACCAACGTGATCGTCATTGCCGCCACCAACCGTCCCGATGTCTTGGACCCGGCGCTGCTGCGACCCGGACGGTTCGACCGCCAGGTGATCCTGGATCGGCCCGATATCCGCGGGCGGATGGCGGTGCTGGAAGTCCATGCCCGCGGCAAGCCGCTGGACAAAACGGCCAGCCTGGAGACCCTGGCCAAGCAGACTCCTGGCTTCTCGGGCGCCGATCTGGCCAATCTCCTCAATGAGGCGGCCATTTTGGCGGCGCGGCGCAATCGCAAGGTGATTGGCATGCAGGAGCTTGAGGAGGCGATCGACCGCGTGGTGGCGGGGCCGGAACGGAAGAGCCGGATTATCTCCGAGCACGAGAAACGGGTGACCGCCTACCATGAGGTGGGCCATGCCCTGGTCGCTCGAATGCTCCCCAATCTCGACCCCCTGCACAAGGTGACGATCATCGCCCGCGGGATGGCGGGCGGCTTTACCCAACTTCTCCCCTCCGAGGATCGCTACTTCTATACTCGTTCCTACTTCGAGGACACCCTCGCCTTCAGTTTGGGTGGCCAGGCGGCTGAGATGCTCATCTTTGGCGAAATGACCACGGGCGCCGAAAACGACATTGAGCGATCCACCAAGCTGGCCCGCAAGATGGTGACCGAGTATGGAATGAGCGACAAGCTGGGACCGATGGCTTATGGGCACAAGGAGGAGATGGTCTTCCTGGGGCGGGATCTGGGAGAGCAGCGCAATTACTCCGAGGTCGTGGCGGTGGAGATCGATTCCGAGGTGCGCCGGCTCGTGACCACTGCGTTCGCCCGCGCGAAGGAGATTCTAGAAAAGCATCGCGAAAGGCTCGTCCTGATCTCCGAGCGCCTGGTGACCGAGGAAACCCTCGATAAGGGACAATTCGAGGCATTGCTGGGCCTCTCGCCTCTGGAAGCGAGCATGTTGCCTTCCGGACGCTCCTCATCCAATGGATCGGCGCCGAGTCACGTCTGACGCTCTGGCCGGCGGCAAGGATCGGGCGCCCCGCGGAGCATGTGTCCTGCCCATGCGGGCATTCAAGTTTCCGTGTTACAATGCGCCCACACGGGCGCTCAACGTAGCAGGACTTGAATGGAGACATCGACATGTACTTCAAACAGATCTTGGATGAACACTGTGGCTGCGCGTCGTACTTTATCGCATCCCGGCAATCACATGAGGCGGTGATTGTCGACCCCTCCATTCAGACCGAACAGTACGATACCTTGCTCCAGGAACGCGAGTTTCGTCTTCGTTATGTGATCGACACGCATGTCCACGCCGATCATGTGTCCGGCGCCCGTCGCCTTGCCTCGGCGCACGGCGCCGAGCTTTGCTTACATGAATCCGCCCAGGTGCTCTATCCTTTCCGCGGCGTCCGGGACGGGGAGGAACTGGCGCTTGGCCAGCTTCTTCTCCACATTATTCATACGCCAGGCCATCGCCCAGAGCTGATCTCGATCGCGGTGGTGAATCCCCCGCGGAGTCCCGAGGCATCGATGGTGCTTACCGGCGATTGTTTGCTGGTAGGCGACGTGGGGCGCCCGGACTTTGGCGGGGGCAACGCGGGCGCCCAGTACGAGAGTCTGACCCGACTCCTCCGCCTCCCTGACTGGGTCGCGGTATTCCCGGGGCACTTCGAGGGCCCATGCGGCAAGGGAATGTGTGGTCGGCCGGTGACGACGATCGGGTTCGAGCGCCTCTTTAATCCCCTAGCCCGCCTGGAGAGGGCACCGTTCGTGGCGGCGCTGACCCAGGAGGTGCCGGCTCGTCCGCTGAACATGACCGCGATTGAAGCGACGAATCGCGGCACGGTGGATATGCCCTGGGCCATGCTCACTACCACGCCGTTGGTGCCGGAGGTCGAGATTGCCGACGTGGAGGCGAGGAGTGGTGGCGGGCTGATCCTTGACGTGCGTGAGCCGGCGGAATACGCGCATGGGCATGTACCCGGCGCCGTCAACCTCCCCCAAGCGGAGTTGGCAAATCGCCTGCAAGAGCTGCCCAGCGATCGGCCGATTTTCGTGATTTGCCAGGGCGGCTACCGCTCGCTCCGCGCCGCGCGGTTCCTGCGCCAGGCGGGTTTCACCACCAGTGAGAGTATCACGGGAGGGACAGTCGCCTGGGAGGCCGCGGGGAAGCCCCTGGAGTATGGTGACACCGATGGGGAACCGTCGCCGGTGGCGGAAACCGACTGGATGCATGCCGGAGCCACCTGGTACGTATAGGCGATATGGAGTAGCAAGACAGCAGACTTAAGAGATCTAGGGTGCCCGCGAAAGCTCCCGTACCCGTGCCTCCACGGAGGTGAGAAGCTCCCGGCGGTCCGTGCCGGGCGTTAGGTAGAGCGGGGCGCCGAATCGGATGGTCAACCGCCAGGGCTTCCCCTCGCGGTAGCGCAGCCCTACCGGGATGATTGGGACTGGCGGGATACCCTCGCGACGTGCCATCGCGGCCAGAGTGACGAACCCCGACCGGAAGGGCAAAATCTCGTCGAGAGAGGTCTTGACGGTGGCGATCGGGTCGATTGTGGGGTAGCCCTCGGGAAAGATCACCAGCAAACGGCCATCGCGCAGCAGATCGAGCGCGGCGCGGGCGCCAGGCCGGGGAGAGGTCGCGCGCCGGACGTCGCTGCCCCCCGCGTTTGGCGGGTATCCTGGCCGCGGGCCGCGCATCACGACCGGGAAGCGCGCCACCCTACAGCCGGCGGCCATAAGCTTCCGCGTGGTGGGGTCTTTTACCCAATCAAGAGCGACCATCAGGGAGACGCGTCTCGGCACGGTGTTCATCAGAGCCAAGCCGTCATAGAGGTAATGGTAGTGCCGGCAGGCCAGAATTACTGGTCCGCCGCGGGGCACCCAGGAAAGCCCCTCCGTCTCGATCCGCAACAGCCGCCGGGCGCCCAGGCGGCAGATTGTCTCAAGGACGCACCGCGAAACATATTCGGCCACGCGGGTGGGCCAGGCGCGGTGTGGTGACGATCTCTGGTTGGGCATGCCGTCCCCATGACCGATACTATAGGAAACGATGACCTACCTTGCGTTCCTCTGCCTGTTCCTGGTGATCCCGATCTGTGTCCTGCTGTTGGTGGGGCGGGTGCGCCTCGATCGCTGGATTCTCGGCGCCATGGGGTTCACCATGATCGCGGCGCTGGCCTACACGGCACCCTGGGACAATGCCCTGGTCCGCAATGGCGTCTGGTCTTTCGCCCGCCGGCAGGTTCTCGGCCCGATCATTGGGGTCATACCGGTGGAGGAATATGCGTTCTATCTGCTTCAAGTAGTGCTGACCGGGCTGGTGGTGCTCTGGCTGCTGCAACGTACGCGCCTGGGTCGCTGATCCATAGCTCACCGTGGCGCCGGAGTTAAGGTTGGGTTCGCCCCTCCGCGATGCCTGACCGGCGGCGTGGCCGGCGCGCCGGCCAGGGTGTGCGGGACCGAGGTTGGCGTGGGTGAGGGCAGCGCGGTTGGGGTGCTGAGCGCGGCGGTAAAGAGGAGCGCGGAGGTAGGGGCCGGCGGACCTGGGGTGGGTTCGATGCTCACTCCAACTTCCAGCAGCTGATCGAGGGGCTGGGCCGCCGCGACCACCAGGAGCGCGTCTCCACCTGGACTGGATGTGACAAACGCGCCTAGTGACTGAAACACATGATCCTGATTCTCGGCCCACACGACGTACTGGTCGCCGGAAGGCGGCGGCGCGAGATGGTGCGCGATCACGATGCCATGCGAGTATCCGGGGGCGCGTACCAGTTGCACTCTGGTGCTGGACGTGGCGCTGATCCAGTTTTTCAGAGGCTCGATCGCCACCCGCGGAATGAGTAAATAACCGCGAAGGGCCTGGGATTGGGCGATCTGGCTGTTCAAGTCCGAGATCCGCGCTTGATCGGCGTCCCTGGTTGTACGCACTCGGTCGGAGAGTCCATGGCTGTAGAGCAGCAAGGAGGCTACGATCAGCCAACCAATGATCGCCGCCGCCCAGGGCAAGAGGAAGGTGAAGCCGCGGAGCAGCACTCGCGCCGCGGACCTGCGTCGTGGCGGGAGCTCGACCCGCGGATCGCCCGCCCGAATGAACGGATCGGTTTCCGGCGGGGCGGCACGCTCGGGCGCCGATCCTGTAGAATCGGGGGTCGCCTTCACCCGATCCAGGATCCGCTGTTTCACCTCGGGCGGCACCGGATACGCGGTGAGCGAGAATGGCAGGGTACAGACCCCGTGTAACGCGCGAAGCGCGCGATCTCGACAGGATGGGCACTGGCTCAGGTGGCCATGAACGTGCTCGGCCGACTCCAGATCCAGGGCTCCGAGCGCGTAAGCCGGGAGCGCGTCGTTCGGGTGCTCGTCGTTCATGATCCTGCTTGCGACCCGTGATAGACGACGCCGGCGTGACTATCTTCCTGGGAGCACGAAACCCCCACAAGTGAGTACCCGGCTCGCCTTGATGATGACAGCGGCGAGGCGAGCAAGATGCTCGCGCTCCCAGGCGGAGTCGTCTCTCGAAGGATTTTGCTCACCGTATCGTTCACAGGGGGCGTCCCCCGAGCGGCATGGCGGCCGCCGTGCTCAGCACCTCCAGGGCGCCGGCAAACGCCTGGGCGAGGTCCGAGGCGGCCATGCGGGCCAGAGGAGCGATTTCGTCCTGGGTGTACCCCTGGAAGTAGCCCAGTTCCAGAGCCAGCTTTTGCTCGCGCGAAAGGCTATTCCAGGCTGCTTGAGTGTGCGCCCGTTGTTCGGCGAGATCCCCGGCTTCCTGAACCTCGGTTCCGTTGCTTGAAGAGGGGCCAATCTCCGACCCGGCGGCCATCCTGTTCCCCGCGCGGCGTTGATGGACGAACGTGATGCCGGTCATATGGGCATGCGAGGCCAACCAATCACGCACGATCCCCGGTTGGCCCACGATAGACTCTGCTTGTTGCCAGGCCGAGGTAAACGTGTCCTCCACGATCAAGGTGGCGGCAGCCGGTTCGCCAACCATGCGCAAGGCGAAGGAGTAGATGAAGGAAGCGTACCGATCATACAGGGCTTCCAGGGCGGCGAGTTCGCCCATGGCCATTCTCCGAGCCAGTGCCCGATCCGCCAGATCCGCCAATCCCTGTCCGCTCCCCTGGTAGGCTTTCACGCGCCTCGTCGGTGGCCCACCTACCCGGCACGCCGCCTCAGCCCACAGTGTAGCAGCTTGACACGAGGCGCCAAACACCAGTACCCCAATTCCAGGACTAGGTAAGAGGAGAGTGCCCATGTGGAGCGGTGAGCCTCCCGTGAGCGCGGTCAGCCGCGAGGAGAGGAAGTTTCTCTCCCGCGCGGGCCGCGCCAACGTGCCGGTGGACATACTGGTGGAGCGGGTCGAGGCGATTGTCGGCCCCGAACGGCCAACCCGTGGGCGCCAGGCGTTTCTGACCCGCCAACTCCTCGAGCAGCATCTCTTTCAAGATGAAGAGGAAGCACGGGCCTTCGCGGACAGCTATTACGCACTGGTCAAGGCGGGCCCGCTCTCCAAGTACCTGCTGTGGGACTGGGAATAGTGGCCCCTCAGTCCAAGGCGGCTGGGAATACCTTTCCCGGATTGAGAATCCCCTGAGGATCGAACGCGCGTTTCACGCTCCGCATCATCTCCAACTCGACCGGATCCAGGGCGGCGGCCAGGAACTCCTTCTTCAGGGCCCCGATTCCATGCTCGCCGGTCAGAGTGCCGCCCAGGGACGTGGCGGCCGCGAAAATGTCGGCGGCGGCCCGGTTGACCCGTTCGACTTCCTCGGGGTCGTGGCGATCGAAGAGGATGTTGGGGTGCAAGTTTCCGTCGCTGATGTGGCCGTACACCGGGATTTGCAGCCCGTATTTAGCCGCGATCTCGCGCACGGCGCGAAGGGCCTCCGGAATGGCGCTCCGGGGGACCGAAATGTCTTCCCCCAGCTTCGTGGGACGGATGCGGGCCATCGAGGCCGAGACTGAGCGCCGGGCCGACCACAGCACCGCGCTCTCCGCCGCGTCGGTGGCGACCCGCACCTCGTCGGCGCCGCGATCTCGGCATAGCCTGGCAACGTCGGCCAATTCCACCTCAATCGCCGCCGGCTCGCCGTCTAGTTCGATCAGGAGGATCGCCTCCGCGTCCACCGGCAGCCCGGCATGTTGCCATTCCTCGACGCAACGAATTGATTCCTGATCCATGATCTCGATGGTGGCGGGGATGATGCCGGCATTGAGAATGACCGTGATCATCCGCGCGGCATCATCGATGCGGGGGAAAACCGCCATGGCCGTGCGGGCCGCCCTGGGCTTCGGCAGGAGCCGAAGCAGGATCTCGGTGATCACGGCCAGGGTTCCCTCGGAACCGACCAGCAGCTGGGTCAGGTTATAGCCGGTCACGTTCTTGATCATCTTGCCGCCGGTGCGCAGCACCCTGCCATCGGCGGTGGCCGCCTCCAGGCCCAGGACGTAATCCTTGGT
>JANWHO010000077.1 GCA_025450375.1 Chloroflexota bacterium | reverse complement strand
GCCCGCCATGGCCTATCTGATCACCGCCGCCTTCGCGAGCAGCATTCTGGGCGTGATCATCACCTTTGCCGCACCCGGCCTCTATCCCGCCTACCAGTATCCAACGGATACTCTGCGCATCCTGCCGCTGATCCGAGTGCAGTGGGGCATCTCGTATGCCCTGGATCAGCAACTCGGCGGCATGCTGATGTGGGCAACGGGCGGACCGATCTATTTGTTGACCTGTCTTTGGGCGCTCGCCCGTTGGTATCAGGAGGCCGCCGAGCCAGGTCCGTTTCCGGCGGCCTCTGACCTGTCATCTATTCGGTAAGGAGGGTTGAATGAAGTTTCTTGGTTCAGTGCTCTCGAAGGTGCTGGGCGCGATCGCCGGCCTCTTCAGCCTGGCCTTCTTCACGCGCGCCGCCAGCCAGGCAGCCGGCGGATCGGAGCCGAGGCAAAAACCGGCCATCGCTGGAAATCGGGAACAGAGGACCGCGGATCCGTACGATCTCTCCCTCCCCCAGCATGGCGAGCCGATGCGGCCGGGCTGGGGTAGGCCGGACCCCGAGGTGGTGGCGCGTCCGACCTATTGGCCGATGGTGTTTGGCCTGGGCATCGCCTTTTTCATGTGGGGCCTGATCAGTAACCTCTTCGTCCTGGGTTTGGGTCTCTTCTTGCTGATTGTTGGCCTGGTTGGGTGGATCCTGGATTTGGTTGCTGAGTTCGGAGGACCGGAGGGATAGCGATGCAGGAATACAAGACGCCTGCCCCGTACACTGAAGAACGCCGGCGCTTCCTCAATCGGCTCAGTCTGGCCCTGAGCGCGCTGGGCGGCGTGATTGTCGGCGTGCCGTTCATCGGCTCGTGGCTGGAGCCGATCCTCCATGGCAATCCCACGGCCTGGCGCGCGGTAGGGAAGCCCGATGCCTTCACGATCGGCACTACCGTCGAGGTGACCTTCCTTAATGCCGACCCGCTCGCCTGGACGGGCGTGTCGGCCAAGACCGGCGCCTGGCTGCGGCGCGACGACGCGGCCAGTTTCACGGCCTTTTCCATTTACTGCCAGCACCTTGGCTGCCCCGTCCGCTGGGAACAGCAGGCGCAGATATTCCTCTGTCCCTGTCACGGCGGCATCTATTATGCCAATGGCGACGTGGCCGGCGGACCGCCGCCACGAGGGTTACAGAAGTATCCAGTTCGCGTGCATAAAGGCCAGGTCGAGGTGCTGGCGACCGGCGTCCCATACACCTATTGAGCGGGAGACGGGGAGGAAGACGGAATGGATGGGTTACGGCGAGCGTGGGCCGCCTTTGACGATCGTGTTGGCGTGTCGGCGATCTTTCTGCCGATCCTCAAGCACCCGGTGCCTCCCACCGCGGGAGCGATCAGTTGGGCGTACGTCTTCGGCAGCGCCACCCTGGTGTCTTTCATCGTGGCGGTGGTCACGGGCATCCCGCTGGCCGCGCAATACATCCCTTCCACGGGGCAGGCCTATCAAAGCATACTGTGGATCAATACACGTGCGATCTTTGGCTACCAGATACGCGGTATCCACTATTTCAGCGCGAACCTGATGATGATTATGATCGGCATCCATATGTTCCGCGTCTTCCTGATGGGGTCGTATAAGTACCCGCGGGAGGTGAATTGGATCCTGGGGGTGATCCTCTTGTTCCTGACGGCGGGGATTGTCTTTACCGGCCAGATCCTGCGCTGGGACCAGGTGGGCGTCTACACCGTGATGATTACCGTGTTCCAAGGCGTGCGCACCCCGTTCATCGGGAACTGGGTTGGTGATCTCTTGCTTGGCGGCAATACGGTCACCGGCGTCACGGTCAGCCGGTTCTATGCCCTACACGTCTTCATCCTACCCGGTCTACTCTTCGCCATTATCGGCTTCCATCTCTATATGGTGCTGCATGCCGGTATCTCCGAGCCGCCTAAGAGCGGCCGTCCCGTCGACCCAAAGCGCTACCGAGCCTGGTATCACGAGATGCTCAAGCGCGATGGCGTACCATTCTGGCCCGACGCCGCCTGGCGCGACGTCTCCTTTGGGATCGGGGTGCTTCTGCTGATCACCATCCTGGGGATCACCGTGGGGGCGCCGCCCCTGGCGGGGCCACCCAACCCAGCGGATATCAACGTCGTGCCGCGGCCGGATTGGTATTTCCTCTGGTATTTCGCGGCGCTGGCGCTCACCCCCCCTTCCATGGAGAACGTGATGATGATTCTCGCTCCGCTGGGGCTCATCGTGGGCATGCTGTTCCTGCCTATCTGGGCCAACAGGGGCGAACGCAGCCCCGCCCGCCGACCGTGGGCGATGATCGTCGTGCTGTGCACCGGACTGATGATCTTCTCGTTAACCCTCACCGGAGCCCTCGCCCCATGGTCGCCCAACTTCAACGCGGCGCCGCTCCCTGCCAAGGTGGTCGGAGCGACCTCCGGGCCGGTGTACCGGGGCGCTATGCTCTTCCATACAGCCGGCTGCGAGGATTGCCATTCGGTCGGGGGCTATGGAGGGCTTCGGGGGCCGGATTTGACGAACGTAGGCGGCCGCCTGACCACATCCGATATGATCATCCGGATCATGAACGGGGGCGAGAACATGCCGTCCTTCGCGCGCATTCTCTCCGCGTCGGAACTGAACGACCTGGTCAACTTCTTGCAAACGCGGACGGTCTACAACAAGTTCGGTCTTGGCGGCCAGGCACGGACGGCGGCGCCGCCCCCGGGAGGGAAAGGCGCCCAGAAGTGGATCGCCTGGGATACCGCGAAGCACACCGCGACTCTCACCCTGATTGCCGGCTACTCCAACGCCGTTTCCGGCTTCAACTTCAATGGCTACGGGAACGGACAGATGGTGATCAGCGTGCCGGTGGGCTACCATGTTACGGTTGACTTTAGTAACCAGGGGTTGCTCCCACACAGCGCCGAGGTCACGCCGAGCGCCGACAAGAACCTGCCAAGCAATTTCCCGCTTGCCTTCTCCGGCGCCGCCTCGATCAACCCGGCCAGCGGCATCGTCAAAGGACAGACCTCGAACTTCTCCTTTGTCGCGAACAAGGCAGGCACCTATGCGCTGGTGTGCGGCGTGCCCGGGCACGCGGCGGCCGGCATGTGGGAGGTATTTAAGGTGACAGCGGGAGGTCAGCCATCCGTGGTGCCGCCCAAGTAGGAGTAAGATTTGTGGTAGTACCGACCAGCTTGGCGGTCCGCGGACCCCAAACTTGCGTACTCGACCACACGTGAGGCATTCCCGACGTGAATGGCGGTCATGGAGAGCGGATAGAAAGCATTCGATATGCGCGAGGAAGAGTCCGATGCCCCAACTGGAAACCCCCATTCGACGGACGGATGATCGCCAGTTCGCATCCGAGGTTCGGGAACCTCGCGATACGGTGGCGGACATCCCGCCCGCGTTTTATCGCGATGCCGGTGAGCCGCCTCCGGGCGATCCACACTGGCGTGAGTGGCCGAATGGCGGGAACAGGGAGCCGGTGCCCCGCTTCCTGCTCATCGGCATCCCTCTGCTCCTGGGTGTTCTTGGCGTCCTCCATATCCTGGTGATCCTCGTGGTCTTGCGGCTCAGCGGCCTGTATTAGTGGATGTACGGCTGGCTCGCTCTTTCCTGAAACACAGATGGAGCCTCTGTGTTTCAGGAAGGGGCGGACTCACGCCGACCCGTCCGACAAACAGACGATCTGAAAGACTCCCTGCTCAAGGGGCAAGCAGGGCCCGAATGGAGGAGGCGACCCTCGGGGCCAGAAATGGGACATCATAGTAGGCGCGCAGCCGCCCTCGCGGGTCGATCAGATAGACCGCCGGGGTGTGCGCCGGATCCTGGCCGGGAACATATGGCCCAACCCAGATGCCATAGGCGGACCACACCGCCGCGAGCGCCTTCCGAGATCCCGAAAGATACTGGTATTCACTGTTCTTCCAACCTGACAGCGCGGCGAAATGGCGAATTGCCGCTGGCGAATCCGCCTCGGGCGCCACGCTGATCGCGACGATATCCATGCGTTTCGCATCCACTCCGAGGTCGCGCGACACCTGGCCCAGGGCTCGCCCGATCAAGGGGCACTCCGCGGTGCAGATGGCGCTGACAAAGGTCAGGGCCACCACCTTGCCGCGGAGCGACCGTAAACTGACCATCTGGCCCCGTTGGTCGCGCAGAACAAAGGATTTGGCGGCGGTGCCGGACGTGAAGATGGTGTCGGCGCTAAGGCCGCCGACCGTGGCTGCCGGCCCGGGCGGCGTAAGCGCATGACAGTTGTTGCAGGGGAGGGCTCCAGCCAGCGCCAGTCCATCGCGCAGGCTGGCCTCGTCGAGTGGCCCGGCAACCTGGCCGCGGAGACGGCCCCGTGCGTCGAGGAAGAAGCTGGTCGGCCAGCCGGCCACCTGGTAGCGCCAGGCAATATCCTGATGCTCGTCCGCGACTATGGGGAATCCGAGATGCTGTTCCAGGGCGAAGCGCCGCGCTCCGAATCGCGAGTCGCCGCCGGTGGCGACCCCAAGGACGACCAGCCCTCGCGCCTTATAGCCCTGAGCCGCTCGGCGCAAGAGGGGCATTTCCTGGATGCAGGGAACGCATTCGCTGTTGAAGAAGTTGAGCAAGACCGGATGCCCGCGCAGGGCGTCCAGGGTCAGGATGCTTGGGGTGCCACTGGCGGTGGGCAGAGTAAAGTCCGGCGCCAGCGTACTGCCCTGGGTGGTTGGCATGGATCGCGGGAACAGGGCCAGCACCAGCAGGGCTAGCAGCCCCACCACGAGAGCCAGAAGCCTGGCCCATCCGGCGCGCGCCAACCTCGCGGCCCATCTTCCCATACCGCCTCCCGAAGTCCACGTCTGGTTGCGGCCGTCGGCGCCGCGCGGGCTCTCCGCACCGTGACGGTCCTGCCCACCGTTTCCGTATTGCGAGAGTGCCCTCCCGCACGGCGCCACATCTCCGATTCTGCCGTAGCCGCCCGCGCCCCGCATCGGCCAATGGATGGTGCTGGACCAAAAACTGGACTAGGCTACCGTCTTGGTCGCAACGCCAAAGCAGGAGCAAGCCGGGGCAGCGGTCGTCACCTGAAACTTCGGTAAAAGCGAACGGCGGGAGATCGGAAGGGAGTTATTCCCGAATCTGATCAGGTGAGGCCGCCGCGAGTCGCTCTTGTTTCGCGTGAAAAATCCGCACCAATCGCTGCAAGGCCAGATTCTCGGCCAGGGCCCAGATGACGAAGAAGGCGATGAACACACCGATCCGCGTGAGAATGAGCAGGGCGCTGACCACCGTGAGGCCGGCCAGCAGGGCGACCGCGCTGAGCGGGGCCGCCATGGCCAGGAAAAACGTGTTGCGAAATAGCAGTTTCCAACTCAGGTCGCGAACCAAAAGCGGCCAGACATAGACCCCGGCCATGGCCCAGAGAAGGCCCAGAAAGAGGATCAACACGGTGATCGCCGCGCCCGCCACCCCATGCATGCTGGCATAGAAACGAAAGTTGAGAACAAGGATGCCGCCGGTCGCGGCCTGGATGGCCAGTAAGCCCCAACTTCGCCGAGCGTACCGCCGCATTCCTCTCACATAGTCCCCGAAGGTGGGCGCCTGGTCAGGATCGCAGGTGGCTCGCGTGTAGGCGAAGAGTCCGGCGAAAGCGGGGGCGCCGACCAACCCCGTAACCACGGAAATGATCACGATGGGGAGCGCGGTCTTGACCGAGAATGAGCCGCCGACCAGGAGGCCCAGGCCCGCGCCGACCACCAATTGGGCCGCGACGGCCAGGTTGACCAGGATGAAGCTCCCCATCCGGTCATAGAACGTGGAAAATAGGGTGCGAAAATAGCCGCGTTGAATGGTGATTACCGTGGTCGGCTCCAGAAGCGGGGAATCCCGCAGGTCATCCCAGATCGAAACTCCAGCTGGCCGTTGGTAGGCTGGTTCTCTTCCCGCGTCGCGGATCATGGCTGTACCTCCTCGGCGCGCGGAGCAAGGCGGCGCCACTTTCGCGGATCGAGCGCCAGGCGAACCTGGCTCCGGCTATCCGCCGTGCCCGGCCAGCACAATGTCTCGCCGGGGAGCAAATCTGGATGGGCAAAGAAACGTTTAACGAATACGGCAAGGTGTTTGACCAACATCCTATCCTCCATGGAGGGGGGACTTCCCAACCCGCCAACCCAACCCAGGTTTGTTTCCACCATAAGGTGAGCCTCCTTTCCTCGGCGGAGTACCACCAGACGCAGATCGCCATCGGCGCCCCCATCGTCATCCGCCACGCTGTAACCGCGGCCAAGCTCTCCTCGCAGGTACGTACCGAACTGGAATCGGGTCATAGTATGGATCCTAGCCTTCGAGCGCCTGCCGGAGATCGGCAAGGAGATCATCGCCGTCCTCGATTCCCACCGAAAGGCGGATCAGGCCCTCGCTCACTCCCAACTCGGCTCGGCGTTCGGGCGGAATCGAGGCATGGGTCATGGATGCCGGATGCTCGGCCAGCGATTCAACGCCACCCAGGCTCTCGGCCAGGGTGAACAGCTGGAGTCGGCGGAGGACGGCGGTGGCTCGTTCGAGGCCGCCGCTTACCACGAAGGTGACCATGCCGCCAAAGCCGCGCTGCTGGCGGCTTGCCACCTCGTGATCGGGATGGGTGGGCAGTCCAGGGTAATAGATCCGTTCCACGGCTGGATGCTCGGCCAGCATTCTGGCCACCCGGCCCGCGTTCCGTTCATGCGCTTCCATGCGCACTGCCAATGTCTTGATGCCGCGGAGAACCAGGAAGCAATCCATGGGCCCTGGCACCGGCCCCGTGGCGTTCTGGAGAAAGCGGAGTTGGGCCGCCAACTCGTCGTCTTGCAGGATGATCGCCCCGCCAACCACGTCGCTGTGGCCACCCAGGTACTTGGTCGCGCTATGCACGACCACATCGGCTCCCAGGGCCAGAGGTTGTTGGAGGTAGGGGCTGAGGAACGTGTTGTCCACCACCACTTTCGCCCCCGCTTGGTGAGCGCGCGCGGCCACGGCCTGGATATCCACCACCTTGAGCAAGGGGTTGGTCGGTGATTCGAGCCACACCAGCTTGGTCGCGGGCGTGAGGGCGCCCTGAAGTGCCGCCGAATCTCTTGCATCGACATAACTAAAAGACAGGCCAATGGGGCGGAAGACGCGCTCAAACAGGCGGAAGGTGCCGCCATAGAGATCGTCCATGGCCACGACATGATCACCGCTCCGGAGGGTATGCAGGATGGTGGTTTCCGCGCCGAGGCCGGAGGCGAAAGCGAGGCCATGGCGGCCGCCTTCCAGGGAGGCAAGGCATTCTTCCAGGGCGGCGCGGGTGGGATTTCCGCTCCGCGAGTATTCGTAGCCCTTATGCTT
>JANWHO010000076.1 GCA_025450375.1 Chloroflexota bacterium | reverse complement strand
GAGGCGGTGCCGACCCTGACCCGCCGCGATCCCGACACCGGCGCCGTCACCCTCTCGGCGGTGAACACGGTGGAGCGCTTCCAGGGTGATGAACGGGAGGTCATTCTGGTAGGCGCCACCGAGAGTGATCCTGACTATCTGCTGTTGGTGGGCGACTTCCTCCTCGATCCGCGGCGCTTGACCGTGGCCCTGAGTCGGGCCAAACAGAAGATGGTGCTGGTGGCCTCGCGGTCGGTGTTCACGGTGTTCCCCTCCGACGAGGAGCTATTCGCCCATGCCCTGCTCTGGAAGAACCTGCTTCGCCGCACCTGTACCACCTTGCTGTGGGCGGGCGAGCGCGACGGCACGGGCGTCCAGGTGTGGGGAAACGGGAATGCGCCAGAGGCTGGAACCCTTGGACGCGGCCCAATCACCGTGGAGCAGGAGTTCTCAGAGCCGTTGTAAGATGATCCTCACCGGGAGGGGCGCCAGAGCTATTCCGTATTCTTCAGACCCAACAGCCTCCGCAGCCGCTCGATCTCAGCCTCCGCGGCGGTGAGGCGTTCCCGCTCGATCCCAGCCGCGACCTCCGCGGCGGCGCGGCGTTGCCGTTCATGTGACAGAGTTCTTTCCACTTCTCCCTCGCGGAGCATCCGGTTCCCATCGGGACCGTATACGCCGGCGAGCAAGCCTTCCAGGCCAAAGGCCGCCGCGATTTGCTCGCTGTGCCATCGGCCGTCCTTGCCAGCCTGCCAGGATCGATAGGCCCCATCGCGTAATCGCCAGGCTCGGATTCCCTCGGGCAGGAGGTTTCCGGTCGGATCCAGGGTGAGATATTCCCGTACCCCTGCTTGGGCGTAGCTGTAGCCCTTGCCGCGCGCCAGATCCAGGTCCGCCTGATAGGTGGATTCACTCAGTACCTCGATCACCAGGAGGGGAGCACCGTCATCCCGTAGGCTGAATGGGCCCTGGAATGGATTGATCGCACGGGGAAAGACGAAGACATCTGGATAGGTACGGTAGGCCGAGCCGTCTGGCCGCTTACAGCCGAGAAACACCAGTTGACTGGTCGCGCCCCAGGGGATCGCCTCCCCAGGCTTCCGGGAGAGACCAGCCGTCTCGTTGATCCCCCAGCGCACGATAGTAATCGTAGCCTGGTGCAGTTCAATGCCCAGTATGCTCTCCTCGGTATCATCTGGCGGCCACGCCTCAACGTGTCGAGACCAGCGGGGTTCGGTTTGGATGTTCCTCGCCATGTCAGTGCCTCCTTACCCTACTGTACTTCAAGATCCGCTTGAGTGCGCGGAAAAGTATCGAAATGGTGTCTATTGGATCATCCCTTTCATACCGCTTTCCAACGCCTCCCCCAGAATCTTGGGGTATTTGCCGAAGCATCCGCCACGCGGCGGCGGTATGATGCCAGGGAGCCGGGGAAGCGGAGGCGATGGGCAGCCGGAGGATCCTGGCATGGAATGGAGACAGATCGGATGGCAACGGCGCCGGCAAGGACCACTATCGCCCCTGGCTTAGCGGGCTTCGACGAATTCGTACACGCGAGCCTGGAGCAATGGGGCGTGCCGGGCGTGGCCGTGGCGGTGATCATTGATGGGAAGATAATCCACGCCCAGGGCTATGGCCTCCGAGACGTGGCCAACCAACTGCCGGTGACCGCCGACACCCTGTTCGCCATTGGCTCCTGCACCAAGGCATTCACCACTATGCTCCTGGGGACGCTGGCGGACGAAGGGAAGCTCGATTGGGATGCGCCGGTGCGCTCGTACTTGCCGACCTTTACCCTCCACGATCCTGTCGCCACCGCATTGATGACCCCGCGTGACCTGGTGACGCACCGATCCGGCCTGCCGCGCCATGACCTCGCCTGGTTCCAGTCTCCCCGAAGCCGGATAGAACTCTTTGACCACCTCAAGGATCTCCCGCCAAACAAGACCTTCCGTCAGGTCACCCAGTATCAGAACCTGATGTATATGACGGCGGGCTACCTCAGCGGCGTGGTGGCGGGGATGGAATGGGAGGATCTGGTTCGCCAGCGGATCTTGAACCCGTTGGGGATGAGCCGGACCGCCGTGGCGGCGCCGGACGCGGGGAAGGACGCCGATTGCGCGCAACCGTACGAGGAGATTCTGGGCCAGGTGACCGCCGTGCCGCACTATAATCTTGCCGCCCTTGGTCCGGCTGGATCGCTCTATTCCAGTGTCAACGAGATGTGCCGCTGGCTGCTGCTCCACCTCAATCGGGGGGTGCACGAGGGGACGCGGCTGATCTCGGAGGCGCAACTGGCCGAGATGCATACGCCGCAGGTGGTGATGCCCGAACGGGGCACCCGCCCGGAGATGCCCTATGCCTGTTACGGCCTGGGCTGGGCCGTGCAACCCTATCGGAACCAGACGACAGTGTGGCATACCGGCGGGATCGACGGATTCCTCTCGCGGGTGACCCTGCTTCCGGATCGGAACGCCGCCTGCGTGGTGCTGACCAATAAGGGCGAGGGCGCCTTGATGAACGTCCTGAGCTTCCATCTCCTCGATCGCCTGCTGGGCCTGGACCACTTGCCCTGGAACGAACGCTTCTGGAAGGAACAGGAGGAGGCGAAGGCAACTCAGGAGGAGACCAACCAGGCGATTACCGCCGCCCGCGTGCCGGATACGAGCCCGTCACATCCCCTGGAGGCGTATGCCGGTGAGTTCGCGCATCCCGGCTATGGGAGCTTAACTATTTCCTGTAGGGATGGGGGTTTGGCCGCCCTTGTCCACCAGCTACCCTACACGCTCACCCATCATCACTACGATACCTTCCTGGCGGTAAACCCGTCCCACCCGGAGGTCCGCTACCTGGCGGCCTTCGCCACCAATCCGCAAGGCGAGATCGAGAGCGTGGCGATTCCCTTCGAGCCCGAGGCGGCGGCCATTGTCTTCCAGCGGATGGTGGACAAGCGCGCACGTAAAGACGTAGAGCTTCATTGACATGGGTCACCTTCAGACATACAATTCTAGCTAGACTGTCTAGCCGAAAGGAACTGTCATGAATACATCGTGGCCCCTGCAAGATGCCAAGAATCAGTTGAGTCGCTTGGTGGCGCAATCGGAGACCGATGGCCCACAAACGATCACTGTTCGCGGGCGGGAAAAGGCAGTGGTGCTCTCTATCGAGGAGTACCGGCGCCTTGTCCAGCCTACCGTGCCACTGAGTGAGTTCTTCCGCGCCTCGCCCCTCTACGGCGAGGATCTCGATCTTGACCGCGGCGCCGATCCTGGCCGCGAGATTACCCTGTGACCTATCTGCTTGACACTGCTCTGTTATCCGAGCTAGTCAAGCGGCAACCTCATCAAAGTGTAGTTGCCTGGGTTGATGCCCAACGTCAGGAGCATCTTTTCATTAGCGCCATCACCCTTGGTGAGCTACGGAAGGGTATCGGCAAGCTCCAGGACGCAACTCGCAAAGTAAGACTTCACACCTGGTTGCGCGACGAACTGATGCCTCGGTTTGACCGGCACGTACTTCCCATCGACGCCGCGGTGGCGCTGCAGTGGGGTAGCCTGCAAGGTGAGGCAGAGCGGCAGGGCCGATCACTCCCCGCCATGGATTGTCTGATCGCGGCTACCGCCCGTGTGCATGGGCTTACGGTAGTAACCCGAAACGTGCGGGATCTGGAGCGGTGCGGCGCGTCCGTACTCAACCCATGGGAATCCTAGCCGCGTCCCTTGATCGCGCCGATTCCGGCCTCCCCTAGCGCCTCCAGCAGGGTCGCGGCCATGATCTGGTAGCCCTGGACGTGCGGATGCAGTCCGTCGTCGGCCAGGCCGCCCCGGAGCGTCTGGCCATCATTGGTCACCAGGCGGGAATGGTAGTCGACATACATGGCACCGTGCTCGGCCGCGAGCGCCTGGATACGCGCGTTGGCGCGGAGGATCAGAGCGTTACGGGCGGCGGTGTTGCCGTTGAACGGCACGTCGGTAGGGAGAATACCGCACAGGGCGACGGCGATGCCGTGCTCCCGCGCCATCCGGACCATGACGGTGAGGTCAGCGACGATCTCATCCTCGATTTCTTGCGGCTCGCGGCGTTGGCTGGCATCCCACCAGATATCCAGATCCCAGGTGTTGTTCACCCCAATTTTGATCACCACCAGGCGCGGATGGAGTTGCAGCACATCGGCCTCGAAGCGGCGGCGGGCGAAGACCGTGCGGTCACCACCGATTCCCCGGTTGACGATCCTGCCCCCTGTCCCCTCGAAAAAGACATCCAGGGCCCACATCTCGGTGATCGAGTCGCCGAAAAACACGGCGTCCACCGGGAGCTGATGCGCGATCAGAGCCTCGTTGTGCATGTCGAAGACGCCCCGCAGCCGATCGGCCATCGCTTCGATGCCAAAGACGCCGGGCCGGATCACCTGTGGTCTTTCCACGCCGTTCGCTCCTTCTTCGTTCCGCTAACTGTCGCACGCTTCACGGTACCAGAGGGGGGAAGGGCGCGCCAGATTGGGTGCCTGGGATCCCCTATGCGTCACTTCGTGTGCCGCGCGACACAGGTCAGCAGATCCTCCACGTCGAATGGCTTGGCCAGATAGGCCGCGGCCTGAATCGCGGCCGCGCTGGCCGTGGCATCGCGCGCCGCCGTGCAGACGATGATCGGTGCGTGTGGGCCCGGCCGCTCCCGATAGGCCCGCGCGAACGCCCACCCATCGAGCACCGGCATGCGCATGTCTAGCAGGATCACATCTGGCATAGTCTGGCCGACCAACACCAGCCCCGCCTGCCCATCCGCCGCCGTGCTGACCTCGTATCCCTGGTCGGAGAGCGCCAGGTCCACGAACTCGCGAATGTCCGCGTCGTCATCGATCACCAATACCTGTTTGGCCATGGGCACCTGCCTCCTCCCTCGTTGCGTGCTCTGGGGTGTCCCTGTCGTGGGGTAGGCAAACCACGAATAGGGCGCCTCCCTCGGGCGGGAACTCCGCCGTAAGTTGGCCGCCGTGCAGGACTACGATCTGTTGACTAATGTACAGGCCCAGACCCAGCCCTGAGCGGTAGCTGCTGGCGTGCGCCTGGTAGAAGCGGTCGAAGATGTAGGCGCGGTGCTCTTCCGGGATGCCCAGCCCTTGGTCTCGCACCTCCAGCCGCACCGCCGTCCCCGGCGAGTCCAGCCCAACCGTGATTGTAATAATGCCCCCTTGCGGGCTGTATTTGATGGCGTTGGCGACCAAGTTGGTCAGCACCTGCTCAAGCCGCAGGGGATCTACCCAGGCCCAGAAGGTTGACGGGGCGGTGACGACCAGGGTATGCGCGCTGGTCTGCGCCTGGGCCGCTACCGCCACCTCGTCGGCGAGGTGGGCCAGGTCGGTCTCCCGCCGTTCCAGCGTCAGGCGACCGGCCTCGAGGTGTGTCACGTCGAGGAGGTGATCCACCAGTCGGTTGACCTTGTCGGTCTGGCTCTCGATTTGGCGCAGCGCCCGCTGCAAGCGCTCCGGAGCGACCGGCCTGTCCCCCGTCAGGTAGCCCAGTGCCATCTGGGTGAAGCCGCGCAGGCTGGTCAAGGGTGTCTTGAGCTCGTGCGCTGCCACGGAGAGGAACTCATCGCGTGCCTGCAACGCACGTTCGGCCGCCTCCGCGCGCACCCGCTCCGTCACATCGGTGGCCACGCCGATGACACCCCGCACGTCCCCATGTTCGTCACGAAGGGCGACCAAACGGGTGTCGAGCGCCACCGCGTCGACCTGGCTCACGATGGCGCTGTCCTCCCCGGCTAACGCCCGATGGACGGCGGCGCGGATGGCTGGGTCATCCCGGTACAGGAGGGAGATGGGATGGCCCATCACGGCGCCCGGCGCCAGCCCCAGCGTGTCAAGTCCCTGGCCCTCGCACAGCCTGACGACGCCCGCGACATCAAGGGCGAAGAGGATGATGGGGGCACTGCCGATCACCGTGCGCAGCCGGCTTTCGCTTTCGCGCAGCGCCACCGCGGCCACCGTGCGCGCGGTGATGTCGGTATTGATCTCCAGGAAGGCGTCGGGCTGGCCGTCCGCGTCGAGGCGCAGTGTCCAATGGCTCTCGACGATGATGGCGCGGCCGTCTCGCGTGGTATGCTCCAGCTCACCGCTCCAGCGCCCGTGTCGCATGAGCGTGGCCAGGATCGAGTCCAGTGATTCGGGGAGACGGCTCCGCACGAGCGCGTGCATGGTCAGCCCGATGGCCTCTTCTTTCGTCCAGCCATACAACACCTCGGCGCCTTTGTTCCAGAAGAGGATGGTGCTGTGGGTCAGGTCGCGCACGATGATGGCATCGTGCGCCAGATCGAGCAACTCAGCTTGCTTGCGCAGGTCCGTGTTGGCGGCCACCAGTTGCCCCGTGCGCTCGCCAACGCGCTGCTCGAGCTCCGTGTTCAGGGCCCGCACCTCCGTCAGCGCGCGTTCCCGTTCG
>JANWHO010000075.1 GCA_025450375.1 Chloroflexota bacterium | reverse complement strand
TGGCCTGCGTGCGCCCAATCGAGCGCGTCCGCGTGGCCAGTCGAACCCTTGCGGGCGCCCAACGGTTCGTGGACAGCGTACGGCGGGGCTTTTCCGGCGCCATCGAGGCGGTTGGCACTGTAGCGGAGGCGGTCCAGGGAGCGCATATCGTGGTTACGGCCACCACGGCCCGGACGCCGGTGCTACGGCGGGAGTGGATTGGGCCGGGCACCCATATCAACGCGGTGGGGGCCAGCCAACGTACCCACCAGGAAATCGACGCCGCCACGGTGGTTGCGGCTTCATTATTCGTGGATCGTCGCCAGTCCGTGGAAAACGAAGCGGCGGACTTCAGGCAGGCGATCGAGGAGGGGCTGATCCCGGTCGAGCATGTGCGCGCTGAACTGGGCGAATTGCTGGTGGGCGCCTGCGTTGGTCGCCAATCAGCGGACGAGATCACTCTCTTCCGTTCCCTTGGCCTGGCGGTCGAGGACGTGGCCGCCGCGCTCTACGTGGTTGAGGCCGCGGAGGCAGCCGGGGTGGGGAGCAGGGCGCCCTGGTAGGATCGGACTCTGGCAAATGAATGGTCGCACTGCCTACGGCCGCCGTTCGAGGGTATCGGGTTTGGAGTGTCAGTGTTACACTCCTTGAGCTACACAACGTCACTCACGCTCCATGAGCGGAAGTAAGCGGATGCTCGATTTTGAAGAGGGTCTGGAGGATTCCCTCGTCACGTTTGTTCTTCAACTTTCTGGTGATCTCCCTTATAACCGGAGACTTCGTCACTCGGTGCTTCTGACGGTGGTGTTCGATCCAGAGGAAGTCGTCATTGCTGACCATCGTTTCCACATGCATGCCGCGACCCCGACGTTTGCCGAGGCCGAGTTAGCCTTTAGACGGATGCTGTCTGGCTAGGTAGACGTTCTCGAAGAGAGAGAGGCATCCCTCGGGCCGGCGCTCCGTGACCAACTGGCCTACCTCCGAGAAATCACGGAACCGCGCTAGCCATGATGCAACGGAATTATCCGCCGAACACGCTGAAGCGGGTGAAACGGTAGCAATACCCCTACCGCCGAGGCGTGGCATAGGGGCAGGTTCCTTCCGATGACTAGGAGGACTCATGCCTTTCTGGCGCCCCGTGTCACCTTCCCCGTACATTGCAATGCGACAGTGTGCGTGGCGCCGAGTGTCGGCGTGGAATGGAGAGGGCGGTTGGGGATGGCTGAACCAGAGGTGGTTTCCGCGGGGTCGGCGGAGGCGCTGGCCGAGGGCGGCATGGTGGTGGTTGAACTTGGCGGGGTGGAAGTGCTGGTCACCCGGTCGGCCGGCGCCGTGTACGCACTCGACAATGAGTGCAGCCATCGCGGGTGCAACTTGAGCGACGGCGACGTATCGGGGCATGAGATCGCCTGCCCGTGCCACGGTGCCGTCTTCGACCTCCGAAACGGCGCCGTGTTGGACGGCCCCGCCCCCACGGCCCAGCATATCTACCCAGTACGGGTCGCCAACGGCCAAATAGAGGTAAGCGCCGATTGAGAGCTTTCCACGCTGTGTTCCCGCGCCAGATCGCGTTGCATCACGCGAAGGCCGCGGCGGCGAACCCCTGCACGAAGGGGTGGCTTCTTTGGTATACTCAGGGTGACAACTCGTGCGATTCAGCGGACCGCCCCGTAGTCCGTGGTGTCGAGCCTGTCTACTTCATCGTCCACGGTGAGGAGGGAACTTAACCATGCCTACAGGCGTTGGCGCCTACACGCCCGTATTACTGATCATGGCCCTTGCCTTGGGGCTGGTGATGCTGTTGACCGGGGTTTCCATTTTTCTTGGCCCCCGCCGTCCCACCGCCGCCAAACTGGCGCCGTACGAGTGCGGGATCCTGCCGGTGACCCAGGCGAGACAACGCTTCCCCGTGAAATTCTATCTGATGGCCATGTTGTTCATCGTATTCGACATTGAGGCTATTTTCCTGTATCCTTGGGCCGTTTGGCTCAAACACCTCAAAGTGTTTGGTCTGGAGGAGATGGTGGTCTTCATCGGCGTCCTCTTCCTGGGCCTCGTCTACATTTACCGGAAGGGAGTCCTGGAATGGGACTAGAAACCGCCTTTGGCGACAGCATCATCACCACCTCTATCGAGCAAGTGGCCGATTGGGGGCGGAAGTCCTCGCTCTGGCCGGCTCTCTTTGGCCTGGCCTGCTGCGCCATTGAAATGATGGCCACTGGCGCCAGCCGCTATGACCTGGCCCGTTTCGGCTCCGAGGTATTCCGAGCCTCGCCGCGGCAGGCGGACCTGATGATTGTCTCTGGGAGGGTCTGCCAGAAGATGGCGCCCGTCCTGCGGCAGATTTACGACCAGATGCCCGAGCCCAAATGGGTCATCTCCATGGGTGCCTGTGCTTCCTCCGGCGGGATCTTCAATAACTATGCGGTGATTCAGGGGGTTGACAAGATTGTGCCGGTTGACGTGTACATCCCCGGCTGCCCGCCCCGCCCCGAGGCTCTGATGGATGGGATCATGAAGCTCCAGGAGAAGATCTCCCGTGAGCGCCTGGTTGCCCGGCGCGCGAGTTAGGTCCATGGCCGATATGAACGCCACCGCTTTGACCGAGAGCCCGGCCGAGGCCAATAGCGCCGTGATCGCGCTCCGGGCCGCCTTCCCGGATGTGCCGATCCGGGCCGTTAGCATGTATGGGCAGGATTGGGCGATCGTACCGGCCGAGGCAATCGTGGCCGTGGCCCGCTTTCTGCGCGACGACGAGAGTCTGCGATTCGACTCGCTGGTGGACATCACCGCCAGTGATCTCTTACCGGTCGCCCCTCGCTGGGAAATCGTCTATCAGCTTACCTCCATGGCGCGGAACGTCCGGTTCCGCCTGAAGGTAGAGGTTGAGGATGGCCCCGATCCGGAAGTCCCCAGCTTGACCCCGGTGTATCTGGTAGCGAATTGGTTTGAGCGCGAGATGTTCGACCTGATGGGGATCCGCTTTAGCGGCCACCCCAATCTGCGGCGGATCTTGCTGCCCGACGACTGGCAGGGTTTTCCCCTCCGCTATGACCACCCAATTGGCGGCGAGGAAGTGGGATTTACTTCATGAACCGCCCCACTACGATCTTCTCATTGGTTAGTGACTGGCGGCTCCCATGACCCCTGAAACGCGCATCACGCCAAGCTCCGATGGGCGCACCGCCGTCCTCGAACGCCCCGATACCCGCCATGAAGGCGACCTGATGACCGTCAACATGGGTCCGCAGCACCCCAGTACGCACGGGGTCCTACGGATCATTCTTACCCTTGACGGCGAGACGGTAGTGGACGCGGTGCCCGACATCGGGTTCCTCCATACCGGGATCGAAAAGTCGATTCAGTGGAAGCGGTATGAGGCAGCTCTCACCTGCACGGACCGGATGGATTACCTCTCCCCATTATCGAATAATTTAGGGTACTGCCTGGCGGTGGAAAAGCTTCTCGGTCTGGAGATTCCACCCCGCGCCACCTGGCTCCGTGTGATGTTGGTCGAGTTGCAGCGTATCGCCAGTCATCTGGTTTGGCTGGGCACCCACGCGCTGGACCTCGGGGCGATGACAGTCTTTCTCTACTGCTTCCGCGAACGTGAAATAATCCTCGATTTGTTCGAGGAATTGACCGGCCAGCGGATGATGACCAGCTATATCCGCTTCGGCGGGGTCGAGCTGGAAGTACCGGATGGTTGGTTGGATCGGGTCCACGCCTTTATTGATCCGTTCCCGAACCGGGTGGACGAGTATGAGCGGCTCCTGACGCGGAATGGGATCTGGAAGGAGCGGCTTACCGGAGTTGGGGTGATCTCTGGCCAGGAGGCGATTGAGTGGGGATTGAACGGCCCCAGCCTCCGCGGCTCCGGGATCGCTCGCGACCTTCGGCG
Organism: Chloroflexota bacterium; assembly: GCA_025450375.1. Next base: position 11,904 of record JANWHO010000075.1, on the reverse strand, counting down.
GCAGGAGCCCTATCTGGTGTACGACCAACTCAAGTTCGACGTGCCGGTGCGCGCCGAGGGCGACTGCTACGCGCGCTACCTCGTACGGGTAGCGGAGATGCGCCAGACCCGCGAGATCGTGGTCCAGTGCTTGAAGAATTTGCCTGGCGGGCCGATCCGCTCGGACGATCGGAAGGTGGTGCCTCCGCCCAAGGAGGAACTGGCCAACAGTATGGAGGCGGTCATTCACCACTTCAAGCTGTTAACCGAAGGTCTGAAGCCGCCTATTGGCGAAGTCTATCAGGCGATTGAGTCTCCCCGCGGCGAATTGGGATTCTACTTGGTCAGCGACGGGAGCAATCGCCCCCGGCGGTGTCACGTCCGAGCGCCTTCGTTCGCTAACCTGCAGGCGCTGCCCCGCCTGTGCCGGGGCCATCTGGTGGCCGACGTGGTGGCGATTATCGGCAGCATTGATATTGTGTTAGGTGAAATTGACCGATGAGTTCCGTAGTGCTTTCGGAAGCGACCCGCGACCGGATCACCGAACTGATGAGCCGTTATCCTCATCCCCGTTCGGCGCTGTTGCCGTCGTTGTATCTGGTGCAGGAAGAGAAGGGCTTCGTCAGCGAGGAATCGATGGCCGAGGTCGGAGATCTCTTGCACCTGACCGCCGCCGATGTGAAGTCGGTGGCCAGCTACTATACGATGTTCGCCAAGAAGCCAGTAGGCCGGCACATGCTGGAGATCTGCACCAACCTGGCGTGCAAGGCGCGCGATTGCGACGCGGTGGTCGCCCATGTGCTGAAGGCATTGAACGTGGAGCTGGGCGGCACCACGGCCGATGGGCGCTACACAGTGGAAGAGGTGGAGTGCCTGGGCCAGTGCGAGTTCGCGCCGATGATCGAGATCGACCTTGAACCGATTGGGCCGCTGAATACGCCCGAGCAAATCGACGCGGCCCTGGCGAAATATTCCTGATACGGCGAACGTGGAGCCCGGAGGAGCGGATGGCTGAACTGGTTTTGACCAAACACCGGAATGTGCCGGACCTCGAGCGACTGGATGTGTACGAGCGTCATGGTGGATATACCGCTCTGCGCAAGGCACTGACCGAGATGCAGCCATCTCAGATTACCGACCTGGTGATTAAGGCCAACCTTCGGGGACGAGGAGGTGCCGGTTTTCCAGCCGGTCGGAAGTGGAGCTTCCTGCCAAAGGATCCGGACCTGGCAAAATACCTCCTTTGCAACGCGGACGAGGGGACGCCGGGCGCCTTCAACAACCGCCTGTTGATGGAGTTTAATCCTCATCAACTGATCGAGGGCTGCATGATCGCCTCGTACGCGATTGGGGCGAAGCACGCCTTTATCCTCATCCGCGGAGAATATGAGCACGCCCGACGGCGCTTGCAGGCGGCCGTGGACGAGGCGTATGCCAAGGGCTACCTCGGTACGAACGTCATGGGCACCTCATACAAGCTGGATATGTTGGTGCAGCGGGGCGCGGGCTCCTATGAGGTGGGCGAGGAAACCGCCCTGATCGAGTGCATGGAAGGGAGCCGCGGCCAGCCTCGCCAGCGCCCGCCCTTCCCCGCGATCAAGGGACTCTACCAAAAGCCGACCGTGGTCAACAACGTCGAGACCCTGTGTAACGTGCCGCATATCGTGAACAACGGCGCGGAGTGGTTCCTGGGGATCGGCTCTCCCAGTTGTCCCGGCACCAAGGTGTTTTCGATCTCGGGGAACGTGAGGAATCCCGAGAACTACGAGGCGCCAATGGGGACGACCTTCCGCGAGCTAATCGAGATTGCCGGCGGGATGCAGGATCCCAAGCATGGACTCAAGGCACTCATGCTGGGATCGGAGCCGCCGATCCTCCCCGCCTTCCAGCAGGACACCCCCGCCGATATCGACGCGGTGGCCAAAATCGGCAGCGCCCTGGGCGCGGGGGCGATGATTGTCCTGGACGATCGCCAATGCATTATCGACTTCACCCTCCGGGCCACCGAGTTCTTTGCCCACGAGTCGTGCGGGAAGTGTACGCCGTGCCGCGAGGGCTGCCCCTGGATGAGCAAGATTCTGCAACGGATCGAAGCGGGCCTGGGCCGGATGGAGGACATTGACCTTCTGGCCGACATCGCCAATAACATGGCGGGCAAGAGCCTCTGCGCCTTGGGTGAGTTCGCCACCGGACCGATTCTCAGTAGCGTAAAATACTTCCGCGAGGACTACGAGCGACATATCAGCGGCTATGCGTGTCACATGCCCCGCGAGTTGATGGCGGCAGGAGTGTAAAGAGGATGCAACAAGAGAACCTGGTCACTCTGACCATCGATGGACGGGAGGTTTCCGTTCCCCCCGGCACGACGGTGCTGCTCGCCGCCGAGAAGCTGGGGATCGAGATTCCCACGTTCTGTTACTCACCGAAGATGGACCCTTTGGGTGCCTGCCGTATGTGCCTGGTCTCCATCGAAAGGGCCAAGGGCTATCCTCCTGCCTGCGCTACTCCGGTGGCTCCGGGCATGGTGGTGCATACGATCACCCCCGATGTCAAGCAGACCCAGAAGGGCATGCTTGAGTTCCTGTTGATCAATCATCCCCTGGATTGTCCCATTTGTGATAAGGGCGGAGAGTGCCCGCTCCAGAACCTTACGTTCCAGTATGGGCCCGGGAAGAGCCGGTATACCGAGGAAAAGCGACACTTCGTCAAGCATCTGCCGATTGGGCCGCAAATCGTGCTGGATCGCGAGCGCTGTATCGTCTGTCAGCTTTGCGTGCGGTTCATGGAGGACGTGGCGGACGATCCGCAGATCGTGCTGCTCTCGCGGGGTGGGAAGACCGAGGTCAACGTGTTCCCGGATCGCCCGTTCGATAGTCCTTTTGCCGGAAACACCATTGAGTTGTGTCCGGTGGGCGCCTTGACCAGCAGCAAATACCGGTTTCGCGCCCGGCCCTGGGATCTCAACCATGAACCGAGTATTTGTCCCTCGTGCGCGGTAGGGTGCAACGTGTCGGTGGATACGCGCCGCAATGAGCTGCTCCGCCTCTATGCCCGCGAGAATCTTGAAGTGGATGATGGCTGGCTCTGCGACGTTGGTCGATTTGGCAACCTGGACCGCCTACGTCAGGGCGAGCGGATCACCAGCCCCATGGTGCGCCGCGACGGGAACCTTGTGGAGACGTCTTGGGAGGACGCCCTGCAAGTTGCCGCCGAGGGCCTCGATCGAGCCCGCCACACGGGGGTAGCGGCGCTGGCCGGGCCCCGGAGCACCAACGAGGAGTTGTATCTGCTGGCTCGGATCTTCCGCACCGTGCTCAGGAGCGCCGATATCGCGGTTCCCGGTGGCTCAACCGCTCCTACCTCCGTACTGGGCGGGGCTCGAATCGTGGACATGGAATCCGCAGATCGGATCGTGCTGATCGACGCCGATCCAAAGGCGCGCCAGCATGTCCTGGATTTGCGGCTGCGGAAGCAGATCAAGCGCCGGCAGATTCCCGTGGTCATTCTGGCCAACCAGCCGACCGCCCTTGATTATCGCGCCGCGGCCACCTCTCCCTTCGAGCCGGCTTCGCCCGCTGCTACGATACGGCAACTGATCGCCGTGCTGGACGACCCGGCCGCTCCCGCTTCGGACGCCGTGCGGAAGGTGGCCGAGACCCTCCGCGGCTCGACCCGCGGACTGGTGGTGTACGACGAGCGGTTGCTGGCGAACGACGCGGGCGATGAGACGCTGGCCGCCTTGGTTGCCCTGGCCGAAAAGCTGGGCACGGCCGAGGGCGCCCCCACCCGGCCTCTTGCCCTGGCCCGCGCGGCCAATAGCCGCGGCGCGGCGGAAATGGGCGCCCAGGGCCAGTGGATGGCCGGCGGAGTGCCGCAAGGGACCGCTGACATTCACGCCCGCTTGGGGAAAGCGTGGGGACTCCAACCGGTGGGCGGGGTGGGCCGGACCCAGGAGGACATTTTCGCGGCGGCGCGGCAAGGGACCATCCGGGGTCTGTTCCTTCTGGATTACGATCCGCTCGCGGATGGGGGACCGGATATCCAGACCGCGCTCGAACGGACACCCTTCGTGGTCGTGCAGACCGCGCGCACCTCACCCATTCTCCAGTATGCTAACGTGGTGTTTCCCACTACCGACTTTCCCGAGACCCCCGGCACCCTTACCAATACGGAAGGGCGTGTGCAGCGTCTCCGTGCCTCGATCGTGCCGCCAGACTACGTACGCGAGGGTTGGCAGACGCTTGCCGATCTCGGCGTCCAGCTTGGCGGTACGTATCTGTACCGCACCGGTGAGGACGTGACCCAGGAAATAGCGCGGGTCACCGGGCTTCCCTCGTGGGCGGGGCTGCTTGAGACCGCGCTTGAGCCGATGGCTGTCGGAGCCGCGCGATGAGCTGGCAGCAGGTTATTTTCGACCTCATCATTGCCCTGGTCCTTGTTTTCGTCCTGATCACCGGCTTTGCCTATATGACCTTCGCCGAGCGCCGGGTGGTGGCGCTGATGCAGGTGCGTATCGGGCCGAACCGGGTGGGACCATTCGGCTTGCTGCAGCCGCTGGCGGACGGGATCAAGTTGCTGTTCAAGGAAGACATCGTGCCCACGCAGGCTGACAAGCCGGTGTTCGCTCTGGCCCCGATGTTCTCACTCTTCATTGCCCTGGTGGCCTTCGCGGTGATTCCCTTCACCGTGGCCTTCTCGTTTACGATCAAGGGGACGCAAATCGTCCTGTCCGGCGCGCTGGCGGACCTGAATATCGGCGTACTCTACGTTTTCGCCGCCACCTCGCTGGCCGTGTACGGGATCGTGTTGGGTGGGTGGGCATCGAACAACAAGTATTCGCTGCTCGGAGGAATTCGTTCCTCGGCGCAGGTGATCTCCTATGAATTGGCGCTCGGCATGTCGGTGGTCGGCGTGCTGGCGATCACCGGCTCGCTGCGGCTGACCGACATCGTTTCCTACCAGGCCCATCACATTCCCAATATATTCTGGCAGCCCCTGGGCTTCGTCCTCTATTGCATCGCGGCGATCGCCGAGGTGAATCGGGCCCCGTTCGATCTGGCGGAAGCCGAGCAAGAGCTGGTGGCCGGCTACCATATCGAATACAGCAGCTTCCGCTTCGCGATGTTTTTCATGGCCGAATATATCAACATGATTACGGTCAGCGCCTTCGCGACCACGATATTCCTTGGCGGTCCGCTGGGGCCGTTCACGATCATCTGGCCCTGGTTGTCGGGCCTGATCTGGTTCCTGATCAAAGTGATCATTCTGCTGTTTGTCTTCATCTGGTTACGGGCCACCCTCCCACGGGTGCGTTACGATCGACTGATGACCCTTGGCTGGCGATGGCTCATCCCGCTCGCGTTGCTGAACATTCTGGCCACCGGAGCCGTGGTCGCGCTCACCGCCTGATAGACAAGCGATTCCGCGTCCCGGAAGGGGAGGCGGGGCCTGGGAGGCCATCATGCCGCAAAATGTGTTTCTGGAAGGTACGACCGCCATCGTCAAAGGGATGGCGCTCACCTTCGCTACCATGTTCAAGAAGAAAACCACGGTCCAGTGGCCGGAGGAGCGCGAGGGCGTAAAGCCGCGTTACCGCGGCCGCCATGTGCTGGAACGCTACGACAATGGTCTGGAAAAGTGCATTGGCTGCGAACTCTGCGCCGGCGCCTGCCCGGCGGACTGTATCCTGGTGGAGGCAGCCGAGAACACGGACACCAATCGAGTGTCGCCGGGAGAGCGCTACGCTCGCCGGTATGAGATCAACATGTCGCGCTGCATCTTCTGCGGCCTGTGCGAGGAGGCGTGCCCAACCGGGGCGATCGTGCTCAAGCATGATTATGAGTTGGCGGACTTTGATATCCCCCATATGATCTACACCAAGGAAATGATGCTGGTCCCGGATCCGCGGGTGGTCAAGGAAACGTTGGATCGCTTAGCGCAAGAGGCGGGAGCAATACGGTGACGGTGGTTTTCTGGGTCACGGCGGTGATCGCCGTTCTTACCGGTCTCAATGTGATCCTGCAACGGAATCCCGTCTATAGCGCGCTCTTTCTGGTTGCCAATTTCTTTTGCCTGGCCGTGTTTTACGTCCTCCTGGACGCCCAGTTCCTGGCCGCCGTCCAGGTTATCGTCTACGCGGGCGCGATCATGGTGCTGTTCCTGTTCGTGATAACCCTTCTCTCACCAGGGCGCGAGGAGAGCGGGGACGACCCACTCTCCATCCTGCGGATTCCGGCCCTGCTGCTCGGCGCGGTGTTGGCGGCGGTCCTGGCGGTTCAGGTGGCTTCGAACGACCTCCAAGGGCCCGTCGATACCACTCACTTCACCCTTAACTCCTCCTGCCCGCCGCCGCTGCCCAATCATACGGGCGGTGGTCTCGGCTGCGTGAACACCATTGGCGATCAACTCTTCAGCACCTACCTCCTGCCCTTCGAGATCACGTCGTTCTTGCTCTTGCTGGCCATGTTGGGGGCGGTGGTACTGGCGAAACGGAAAATCAGCTAGGACAGGATGGAGGCGTCCCCGAGGGAAGACGCCGGAGTGAGATGGGCTCATCGGAGGCCCATCTTCGTTGTGGGGAGACGATAGTTTGGTATCGACATCGACGTATCTGGTGCTGGGGGCGATCCTGTTCACCCTTGGCGCGGTCGGAGTGCTCATTCGCCGTGATCCGCTGGTCATCTTCATGAGTATTGAGATGATGCTTAACTCGGCGAATCTGACCCTGGTCGCCTTTGCCCGCCGCCTGCACTCGATGGATGGGCAGATATTCGTATTCTTCGTGATGACGGTGGCGGCCGCCGAGGTGGTTATCGGTCTGGCGATCATCGTCTCGATCTTCCGCACCAGGGAGACCATTAACGTGGACGCTGTTAATTCGATGAAGGGCTAGTTGATGCACGGCTATGCGTGGCTGCTGCTTATCCTGCCCTTGTTAGGGTTCGCGCTCAACGGGGCCGTGGGACGGCGTCTGAGCAAAACATGGATCGGCCTGATTGGCTGCGGAGTGATCGGAGCCGCGTTCGTGGTGGCCCTGATCGCCTACTTCCAGGTTATGGGCTGGTCACCCCACGATCAAGTAACCAAAGGGAACCTGGACTATTATCAATGGGTCCAGGTCGGATCACTGAAGATCGACTTCGGCATGCTGATCGACCCCCTCAGCGCGACCATGCTCCTGATCGTGACCGGGGTCGGCTTCCTGATCCATGTTTACTCGGTCGGCTACATGCACGATGATGAGGACTTCTCACGGTTCTTCGCCTATATGAATTTCTTCATCTTCTCGATGCTTCTCCTGGTCGTGGCCAACAACTTCCTGTTCCTGTTGATTGGCTGGGGCCTGGTGGGTTTCTCTTCCTACATCCTGATTGGCTTCTGGTACCAAAGCATGGCCGCGCTCCTGGCCGCCCGCAAGGCGCTGATCATGAACGTGATGGGCGATGTGGGGATCATGCTGGCTATCTTCCTCATGGTGCGCCAGTGGGGGACGTTGACCTATGCCGGGGTATTCGCCAAGGCGGCCGCCCTGCATAGCGGTGATCCCGTGGTGACCGCGCTCTGCCTCCTGCTGTTGGTAGGGGCAATCGCGAAGTCGGCGCAGATTCCCCTCCACACCTGGTTGCCGGATGCCATGGAGGGCCCGACCCCGGTCAGTGCCCTTATTCATGCCGCCACCATGGTGACCGCCGGCGTGTACTTAATTGCCCGATGTCATGTGCTCTATGACCTGTCCCCATTCTCGGCCGGCCTGGTGGCGATCATCGGGGCCGTGACCGCGCTGGTGGCGGCCACGATCGCCATCGTCCAGGTGGACATCAAGCGGGTGCTCGCCTACTCGACCATGAGCCAGATCGGCTATATGTTTCTCGGTGTGGGAGTAGGCGCCTACTCATCCGGGATGTTTCACTTGATGACCCATGCGTTCTTCAAGGCCCTGCTCTTCATGGGAGCGGGCAGTATCATTCATGCTCTCGGCGGCGAACAGGATCTGCGCAAAATGGGCGGCCTCCGAAGCAAACTCCCCACCACCTATATCCTGTTCACGGTCGGGGTGGTGGCGATCGCCGGTATCCCGCCCCTCTCCGGCTTCTGGAGCAAGGACGAAATACTCACCCACGTCGCCGCCCGTGGCGACTGGTATCTGATTTTGTGGGCCATGGGGGTGGCCACGGCCGGAATGACCGTGTTCTACATGTTCCGCCTCTGGTATCTCGCCTTCCACGGTCGTTCAAGGGTCGAGAAGGACGCGGCGGCGCATGTACATGAGGCCCCTACGGTCATGCTGGTTCCCATGTGGGTGCTCGCCATTCTTGCCGCCGTGGGTGGATTCATTCAGCTCCCGAATTTTGGCCACTTCCACGATTGGCTGAATCCCGTTTTCAACCTCTATGTGTTCTCACCGCATAACGTAGAGGTAGACTACAACTGGTTGAGTTTCGGGCTCGTGATCGCCTTGATCGTGGTGGGCTTTGTCTGGGCGCGCGATCTCTATCGGCTGGGACCTCGGCCCAAGCTCAAGGGGCCGGCCGCGTCGGTCCAGAAGTTCCTCCTGGAGAAGTGGTACTTCGACTATCTGTATAACCTGTTGGTTGAGCTGCCGACCTACTGGTTGGCCCGAGTAGCCTGGCGCGGCCTTGACCGGAAGTTGATCGATGGCCTGGTGAATGGGGTGACGCGCTCGATCGAAGGGGCCAGCACGGACATCGGCCCCGTACAGTCAGGCTACGTGCGCACCTACGCTATCACCTTGTTCGTCGGCATGTTGGTGATCGTAGTGCTGGCCGTGGCCCAGCGGTAGAAAGGGGAGAGACAGACCATGCTGCAACTCGAACTGCTCACCCCGTTCGTGGTAGCGATCGCCGTGCTGCTGCTGGGGATCACCCACCGGGCCGCCGTGGCCATAGCGCTCACGGGATCCCTGATTAGCCTTGGCATCACCATCGCGCTGTTTTTCAAATATGACAGCGCCCCGCTGTCCAGCGGCACCTGGGACGTGAGCGCTCCCTGGATTAGCGCCCTCCATGTGAACTTTCATCTGGCGGTTGATGGGATGAGCATCCTGTTTTTGCTCCTTACCGCCATCCTTACGCCGGTGACCGTTTTGGTTGCCGCCTCGACCCAGCGCGATCGCAGCAACGTCTACCTGAGCATGCTGCTGTTTTTGCAGGGGGCCCTGATCGGGGTCTTCATGTCGATCGACCTGGTACTGTTCTACTTCTTCTGGGAAGCGGTCTTGATTCCCGCCTACTTCATGCTGGGGATCTGGGGCGGGGATCGGCGTATTTACGCCGCGCTCAAGTACGTGCTCTACACCATGGTCGGCAGTCTGCTCATGCTGGTGGGAATTCTCCTGCTCTTCGCCCTCAGTACTCCCCACAGTTTCGACCTTCTGGATCTGCTGGCCCATCCTTTATCACCCGATGTGCAGCGTCCGGTGTTCCTGGCCTTTGCCCTGGCCTTCGGAATCAAGGCAGCGGTGTTTCCCTTTCATAGCTGGGTGCCCGATGTCTACGGCGAGGCATCGCCCGCGACCGCGATTATTTTTTCCGGTGTTCTGAGCAAGATGGGAATCTACGGATTCCTGCGCTTTTGTCTGCCGCTGTTTCCCGACGCGGCTCGTTTTTACGCTCCCTTGATCATGGTGCTGGCGGCGATTGGAATTATCTACGGCGCGCTCCTCGCCCTGGACCAGCGCGACATCCAACGTCTGGTAGCCTGCAGCAGTATTCCGCACCTTGGCTTTATTACCCTCGGGATATTCAGCCTCCGGTCCCAGGGTATCGAGGGCGCGACCTTGCAGGCCGTGAACCACGGGATTACCATCGCGGCCCTCTTCGCCCTGGTGGCGATTATCACCACCAAATGGGGGACCAGGGATCTGGACAAATTGGGCGGCCTCGCGGTCAAGGCGCCGATCGTGGCGGCGATTTTCCTGGTGGTGTCGCTCTCGGCTTTGGGGTTGCCGGGCCTCAACGGATTCGCCGGTGAGATTCTCATTCTGATCGGGACGTTCCAGGCTAACGCGGCGGACGCCGTGGTGGGGACGATTGGGGTGGTTCTTGCCTCGGCCTACATGCTTCGTCTGTTCCAGGGAGCCAGCCATGGTCCGCTGGGGCCGGCGGGAAAGGCCAGTCCCGATCCCTTGCCGCCGGGGACCGTGGCTTCCTGGTGGGATCAATTGTCGGTGGCTGAATATGCATCGGTGCTTCCCCTGGTAGTGCTCATGGTGTGGATCGGCGTGCAGCCCGCCGGTTGGCTTGACCCGGCCTTGAGTTATGCCAATTCGGTACTCACGTCGCTTGGAGGGCACCCGTGATCGTCGATTACACGGTCGTCTTGCCGGAACTGATCGTCGCTGTCAGCGCGATTCTGGTCATGCTTGCCGACCTCTTTTTGCCTCGTTCACAGCGCCGGGCACTCGCCTATCTCAGTTTGGTCGGGCTGGTGGCGGCCTTTATCGCGGTCCTTGTCCTGCGCGACGAGAACAAGAGTGGGTTCTCGGGCAGCGTGGTGCTCGACGGCTTTTCTCTGTTCACCAGCGGCATATTCCTGCTGGTGGGGATCCTGACGGTGCTCCTTTCCATGGACTACCTGGAGCTGGAGCACATCAACCTTGGTGAATATTACGTGCTGGTTTTGGGGACGATCAGCGGCATGATGCTGATGGCGTCCGCGAACAGCCTGATCGTGATTTTCCTGGCCCTCGAGACATTCTCCATCTGCATCTACGTCCTGGCCGGCTTCGAGCGCACCAAGGACCGGTCGCAAGAGGCCGCGCTGAAATACTTCCTGCTCAGCGCCTTTGCCTCCGCGTTCTTGCTCTATGGGATGGCCCTGACCTACGGCGAGACCGGATCCACGTCACTTCCCGCGATTGCTTCATACTTGAAGGGGCATGCCGCCACGGGAGATCCAATCCTCTACGCTGGACTGGCCCTGATGATTGTGGGCTTTGCCTTCAAAATGTCGGCGGTCCCCTTCCACACCTGGACCCCGGATGTCTACGAAGGATCGCCGACTCCGATCACCGCCATGATGTCGGTGGGCACCAAGCTGGCCGCGTTCGCCGCCTTCGTTCGCCTGTTCGTGGTGGCCTTGCCGGCCCTGCATGCCCACTGGGTGGCGCTGGTCTGGCTGCTGGCCATGCTTACCATGGTCCTGGGAAACCTCGCCGCCGTGGTACAGAACGATGTCAAGCGGATGCTTGCCTATTCGAGCATCGCCCACGCCGGCTATATCCTGATCGCGGTGTTTACCGCGCGAGGCGACGGAAGCTCAGGTGACGGCGTACCGAGTCTCCTCTTCTACTTCGTGATCTATGCCTTGATGAATATCGGCGCCTTTGGCGTGGTCGCCGCGGTGGGGCGGACCGGAGACGCGAACACCCGCCTTGAGCATTTCGCGGGTTTGGCGCGGCGCCAGCCCTGGCTAGCCGCGGTCATGGCCCTGTTCCTCTTCTCGCTGGCCAGTTTCCCGCCCACGGCCGGATTCTGGGCGAAGTTTTACGTGTTCCAAACCGCGCTGCAGGCAGGACACGGGGAGCTCGCGGTAGTCGGCGTGCTGACCAGCGTAGTCTCTGTATACTATTACCTGCGGGTGATCTTCTACATGTATTTCCGGCCTTCCACCGATGCCGCCCTTCCTTTTACGGTCCCTCCGGCCCTCTGGACCTCGCTAATTATCTCCGCCGGCGGCCTGATTGTTCTTGGCCTGTGGCCATCCGGCATGCTGACTTTGGCGCAACACGCAATGCTGTTACACTGAAAGCGAGGTTCGTAGCGGCTTTTATTGCATGTTCGCGGTGTGTTTACCCATTTGGGTGATGGAAGTACGCCGCTCAGCCCATACAATGAAGGTAACGGACGGACGCCTCACGGTCGGTTAGGAGAACATACAGTGATCGCCACATTGCTTGCGGGGCTG
>JANWHO010000074.1 GCA_025450375.1 Chloroflexota bacterium | reverse complement strand
TCGCCCGATACACGGAGCGCCCTCCTTGGGGCCAAGAACCTCCAGCCAAGCCAGGCGCTCTTGATCATCCATAGCATGCAGGACACGGACCCCACGACCACCGAGGCCGATGCCCAGCGATTATATGCCGCCGCCCATGTGAAGCACAAGGAATTGTGGCTGGCCCCGCTGGGAGGGCACGCCGGAGCGCTCGACGCCCAACCGCAGACCTACTCCGAGAAGGTGTTGGGCTTTTTCAAGCGCTATCTGGTGAACCTCAAGGACGCGTCGCCCATCCCCAATAGCACGCCGGGGAACCCTGGGGCCTTCGGGCATTAGTCGTAGGGATGCCCTTCGTGGGTACCCGGTGGCGCGGCCCGAGGGCACCCACGAAGGGTGCCCCTACCGAGAACCGCCTATGGGACCAATCCGACTGATCGGTCCGATTGGCCGTCGTCAACCGCCGACCGGCTCGGGCGCCAGGGAGCCGCCGGTCATCAGGATGCCCAGCCGCTCCTCGGTCGCCTCCTCGGCGGTGAATGTGCCGGGGATATGGCCCTCGTAGAGGACGGCAATCCGGTCGGAGAGGGCCAGGATCTCGTCCAACTCAGCCGAGACCAGGAGAATCCCCACCCCCTTGTCGCGTTCCGCCAGCAATTGCTGATGGACGAACTGGATCGCCCCAATGTCCAGCCCGCGCGTGGGCTGGGCGGCGATCAGGAACCGAGGCCGGCAATCAATCTCTCGCGCCAGCACGACTTTCTGTTGGTTGCCGCCGGAGAGTGAGCGGGCCCGAGTGGCGGGCACGGCCCCGCGGATATCGAACTGGCCAATGAGGCGCCGTGCTCGATCCAGGATGCGCCAGGGGTTGAGCAACCAGCCGCCGGTGACGGCGGGCGAATCCTGCGAGCCGAGCACGAGATTGTTGGCGACCGAATAGTCGAGAATCAGCCCGCGGGCGTGCCGATCCTCCGGGATGGCCGCCAGGCCAAGATCGCGGAGGCGCCGAGGCGTGGCGTTCGTGACCGCCTGCCCATGCAGGGTCACGGTGCCCCCTGTCGCGTGGCGGAGGCCGGTCAAGACATCGACCAGTTCGCTCTGCCCGTTTCCCTCCACCCCGGCGATTCCCAGCACTTCGCCCGCTCGCACGGTAAAGCTCAGACCCTTCAAGGCGCTCAGGCCGCGGTCGGAATCACAGCGAAGATCCCGTACTTCCAGGATCGGCTCGCCGGGATGGCTGATCCCCCGTTCCACCTGGGGCAGAATCTCGCGTCCCACCATCAGCCGGGCAATCTCCTCCCGCGAGGTGTTGGCCTTCTCCAGAGTGGCCACCTTCTTGCCGCGGCGGAGCACCGAAATCTGATCAGCCACGCTCATCACCTCACGCAGCTTGTGGCTGATGAAGAGAATGGTCTTCCCCTTGTTCACCAGATCACGGAGGACCACGAAGAGTTCGTCGGTCTCCTGGGGAGTGAGGACGGCGGTCGGTTCATCCAGGATAAGAATCTCCGCCCCCCGGTACAGCGTTTTGAGAATCTCCACCCGCTGTTGCAAGCCTACCGGTAACTCGCCCACCCGCGCGGTCGGATCGACGCGGAGCCCATAGCGGGCGGCAAGCTCGGTTACCCTGCGGATCGCCTCCTGGCGAGGGAAGCGAGCCAGACTGGGCGGCTCGGCCCCCAGCACGATGTTCTCGGCCACCGTGAGGGGCGGCACCAGCATGAAGTGCTGATGCACCATCCCGATTCCCTGCTTGATCGCGTCACCAGGGCCGTGCAGGACCACGGGCTTCCCGTGAACGAGAATCTCACCGCTGTCCGGGATATAGAGCCCATAGAGCATGTTCATCAGGGTGCTCTTCCCGGCCCCATTCTCGCCCACCAGGGCATGAATGGTCCCCTTGGGGGCCACCAGATCGACCTGATCATCCGCCACCAGGGTTCCGAAACGCTTGGTAATCCCGCGCATCTCGACCGCGGGCGCCTCAGTGGGCGGGGTCATACGGTACTCCATCCGCGGCGGGCGCCGTGGCTCGGCCGATAAAGCCCGCGACGGCGATCAGGGTAATCAAATAGGGCGCGATGGTCACGATATTGGAGGCGAAGCTGGAGGCATTCACGAGCTGCGAGGTCTGAATCTGCAAGCCGAAGCCGAAGAGGAGAGAGGCCGTGAGGGCGCCCAGCGGCGTCCATTTTCCCACGATCATCGCCGCCAGGGCGATAAAGCCTTTGCCGGAGGTCATATTGATCGAGAAGTTGGAGATCAAGCCCAGAGACAAGTAGGCGCCGCCCAGTCCGGCCAGCATGCCGCTGATCGTGACGCAGAGATAGCGGAGGGCGTAGACATTGACCCCTACCGTGTCCGCCGCCCGCGGCTGCTCCCCCACGGCCCGGATACGCAAGCCGAGCGTGGTGTGGAAGAGGACCAGATGGGTAATGGCCACCAGGGCCAGCATGATGTAGACGATGCTGTTCTGGACCCCAATGACCGGGCCAACTCCGGGAATAGCGGAGATACCGGGGATACTCAGGTTGGGAATGCTGGGCAAATTGGTGAAGCCGTTGCTGACGTATGTCTCGTAGAGGTACCCGGTGATCCCAGTGCCGAACAAGTTGATCGCCACCCCACTGATGATTTGGTTGCCGCGGAGGCCGATGGAGACCACCCCATGAATGAGGGCGATCAGGCCGCCGAAGAACATGGCCGCCATGACCCCGATCCAGGGATTGCCGACTCCGGCGGAAATCCAGGCGCCGAAGAAGGCGCCGATCAGCATCAGCCCTTCCAGGCCGATATTCGTGACCCCGGAGCGCTCGGTCATCACCCCGCCCAGGGCGGCCAGGGTCAGCGGGGTGGCGGTGCGCAGAATACCGGCGTAGAAATCGCTATTGGCCAGTACGCTCCAGTCCATGCAGCCTCCCGCCTAGAGATATTGATTGATCGCAAGGCCGAGGGCCAGGCAAATCACGCTATAGACGACCACGAGCACGGACCCGCGCGTTGCCTGCCGACGAATCAATACGAAGACGACCGCGAAGGCGAAGGCCAATACGCCGAAAAAGACATGGGAAAAGATGAGCGCGATACTGGCGCTTGCCACGGCAAGAACCAGCAATCCCCGCCATTCCGCCGCGAAGTCTCCGGGAACCCTCTGCCCGCGCCGCCGATTCAAGAGCTTGCGCACAATCACATCCAGGGCAATAAACAGCACGATGATTCCCTGCAACACCTCGGTCATATGGGGCGACACGCCGACCAGTTGCATGCTCTGGCTGCCCGTGCGCAAGGCGCCGAAAAGAATGGCGGCGAGGATCATCCCGATCGGGTTGCCCTTCCCCAGCAGGGCGATGGCGATCCCGTCGAAGCCCCAGCCGGGATTGAAGGGGGCCTGTAAGGCGCCCGTACCGGTGGGATCGGCGATATAGAGACCGCCGGCCAGACCGCCCAGGCCGCCCGCGATCGCCATCGCCATGACCATCCGGCGCTTGATCGGGATGCCGCCGTAGGCGGCGGCGCCCGGATTCAGGCCCACGGCCGTGATCTCGTAGCCAAAGCTGGTACGGGCGAAAATGAACCAATAGAGGAACGCGCACGCCAGGGCAATGAAAGCGCCCGCGTCCAGCGTGCTGTCCTTGCCCAGCCAGGTGAGCAGGGGGAGGAACGCATTGGAGCCGGCATGGGCGGTTATCGCCTGCCCATTTGAGTTGGCGGCATTCAGCGGTCCCCCCTGCTCGACTAAAGCGGTCGTCCCGTAGATCGCTATGTAGTTCAGCATGATCGTCGTGATCACTTCGTGGGCTCCGCGATAGGCTTTGAGGGCGCCTGCGATGGCGCCCATCACCCCGCCGGCCAGCACCGAGATCAGCAAGACCGCCGGAACCAGCAGAATGGCCGGCAATCCACTCCAGGAGCTTCCGATCATCGAGGCGACCAGGGCGCCTGCCACCAACTGCCCCTCGGCCCCGATGTTAAACAGGCCGCAGCGGAACGCAAAGGCTACCGCCAGGCCGGTGAAGACGAGCGGGAGGGCCTGGCCGAGGGTCACCGTGGTGGTGGTCATATCGGGAGCGCCAAACGCGCCGGAGAAGAGGCTATCGAAGGCGTTAAAGGGATAATGCAGGAGCAGGCCGACGGTTTTGAGCGTGGGACCGTGAGCGCCGATCACCGTGAAGGGATCCGTGGTGGTGCCGATGATCAGAAGCGAACCGAGCACGAAGGCGAGCCCCAGGGTAATGGCGGCCACGGCGCCCTCGGCCACCAATCGGCGGACCAGGGCAATCAGGATCTGGCCCAGTCCCGCCTCTCTGCTCGGCTCCGCCGAGGATTCCGCCGCCACCGCCACCCGCAGCTCCCTCACGCTAGGGGGTTCCCTGATCCGCATCCATCATAAGCGATCCGTCTAGGGCGCACACAGGGAAGGCGGGCTTGGGAGCCGCGCCTTCCCTGGCGGTCACACGAATCGGGCGGGGTTCTATTGCTTGGGGATGACCGTGGTGGGAACGATCTTGCCGGAGGCGACCAGTTTCGCCTGGGCCTTCACCTGATCGACGATGCTCTGGGGGACCATTTTGCCCACGGTGCCGTAGCCGGTGGCGCCGTTGCTCAGGTTAAAGGAGTTATTTCCGCCCTTGAACTTCCCGCTGGCGAGGTTGCCGATGGTTTCCAGCACTGCCTGGTCAACCTTCTTGACCGCGCTGGTCATCATATAGGGGCCGAGATACGCCTGATCCGAATCGACGCCGATCCCGTAGACATTCTTCTCCTGCGCGGCCTTCAAGTAGCCAAGCCCAGCGGCGCCGGCCACCGCGAACAGGATATCGGCGTTCTTCGAGGCTTGATGCAGGCCCAGGTTGAGCGATACCGACTGATCGGTGAAGCTGTTGCTGTAGCCGAGGAGAACCTTGATTGAGGGATCGGCGGTCCGAGCGCCCTGATAGTAGCCCGCGATATACCGATTGACCGGGGGAATGCTCAGGCCGCCCATGGCCCCGATCACGTTGTGCGTGGCGGCGCCGACCTTATTCTTCTCCATCAGGCCGGCCATGTAGCCCACCAGATAGCCCGACTCCTGCTCGCGGAAGAACAGGTTGGCCACGTTCGGCAGGTTCACCGTATTGCCCTTGGCGTCGGTGGGCGCTCCGTCGACCAAGCCAAAATGAATGTTAGGATACGCCTTGGCCACCTTGTACATGGAGGGCTGCATCAGGAAGCCAATGCCAAATACCAGATCGTAGCCCTGGCGGGCAAAGGTGGATAGGTTCGCGTAATAGAGAGCGTCCGAGCTGGTGGTGGTTTGCACATACTTAAAGGTGGCGCCGTATTTCTTCTGGGCCGCCAGACCCCCCAGGTAGGCCATATGATTAAAGCCCTTGTCGTCGATGCCGCCCACGTCGAGCACGATCCCGACCCGGAGCGACTTGCGCACATGAGCGGCGCTGGAATGGGCAGCCACCGAATGGCTGGGCAGCGACATAGCGGCCAGCGGCAATAAACAGGCGGCCGCCACGGCTACCCGGCGCGTGAGTTGACGATGCATACGGATAATCCTCCCAAGAATTGTGAACAACAAGTGCCGGTCGAGATGGATACACGTTCCCTAGATCGCGCAGCCTCCTCCCACTCCTCAGTGTAATCTTCCCTACATGGCACGCCGGTGAATACCTCGCCTACGTCGCGCCAGACGATTTAGGTGGCCCATACCGCTACGTAGTTGTCAAGCATGATAAGGCGTGGACCGGCAGTTCGGCCAGCGATTGGCGGACAACCCTCGTTCTCTCATTTGACAATCAAAGCGACTGAAGTTATAGGTAATAGAGAGATTTACGCCTCGTTGTCCGTGGGACCAGGGCGGTCCTAGCCGAGGCCGGCGTGGGAACACGAGGAGGCAGCCATGCCCGTCACGAATGAGCTTCTTCAGGCAAACGAACAGTACGCACGCCATTTCACCAAGGGTGATCTTCCGGCGCCGCCGAGCCGCCAGATAGCCGTGGTTGCCTGCATGGACGCGCGCCTCGACCCAGCCCGCATTCTGGGCCTGGAGGAGGGCGATGCACATGTGATCCGCAACGCGGGCGGGCGAGCCGATGATGCCATCCGTTCCCTGGTCATCTCGCAACAGTTGCTGGGCACACGCGAAATCGTGGTGATTCACCATACGGACTGCGGCATGCTCACTTTCAACGACGATCAGTTGCGGCGGAAGGTGCGTGAGGAGCTTGGCGCCGACACCGATATGCCGTTCCTCTCGTTTCCCGATCTGGAACAGAGCGTACGGGACGATGTGCGTGCCCTGCGCGCCTCACCATTG
>JANWHO010000073.1 GCA_025450375.1 Chloroflexota bacterium | reverse complement strand
CTGGCCCTGCCCGTGTCTGTCATGCTGGAGTTGGTCGCCAATGAACTGCGAGCCGGCGAAGGACGCGAACCGGTCAACGCGATAGGGATCCGCGTCTCCGCGCAGCCCGAGGCCAAGCCGCTCAGCACGGGGTCGCGCGGTCTTGAGTATCGTTTGGCCGCTTGAACCGGGGTGCCGGATGGCGGCGGGCACACCGTTGAAGTGTAATGGGCTGCGCCGTCCTGGGAGCGGTTACCCACCACAATTCGTCGGTACGCCCCCTACAAAGTACCACCGGCCACGCACGCGAGGAGTGGTGCTACACTGGAGGTAACGCACGCGGGGTTGGCGAAACGCCGGTAAGGAAGGACGCACGGGATATGAAGAGCATGCGTGTTGGTCTGGCCACCGCGGTGACCGCCGTGGCCCTCTCCGTGGCGGCGCCCGTCGTGGCGTGCGGAATCGATGGGGTTCCCTCGCTATCCGGCAATGGGACGCTAGCCCACCGGAATCCCGAGCGGACCACCCCCGGTAGCCTGAACCGCTGGGCTCCGTTCGTTTTCACCACCCCGTACCGCGCCGGAAAAAAGGTGACCTTTAAGGAGAATCTTGCCGACCTGCGGAAGTCGTTGCTGCCCCAAGCCTTTGGCCGGCCATGGTTGTGGCACTTTGGCGACGGCACGAGCACTCAGGGGGTAGTCGTCCACCATGCCTACCGGCGCGCCGGTGAGTACAAGGTTGAGCTGTATGCCTATTACAGCTCCCTGAAGGGCTGGTATCTCTTTGACGATGCCCTGATCCATGTGCGGTAGCCCGAGAGTCCGCGGCCTCGCGTTTCTGACCGCGACCACCCTGACGGCGGCCGCGGGCGCTGGGTCGGCGTCCGCCTGCACCATAGACGGCAAGGCGTCGATGGTATTCAACGGCGCCCCCGCCGGTCTGAATCACGCATCGCCCAACCGCGGCAATCTGGCCTGGTGGGCCCCGTTCTCCCTGGGAGAAGCTTCCCCCGGCAGCCCGCAAGTGCTGGCCGAGGATCCAAGGAAGCTGCAATCCGCGCTGCCCAGCGTGGCTTTCCGCCATCCCTTCCGCTGGACCCTTGGGGACGGAGGTACGGGCGCCGGGATGGCCATTACCCATCAATTCGCGCGGATCGGCTGGTATAGGGTGCAGGTGGCGTACTACTATCCCAGCGCGAATCGTTGGGTGCAGTTCGATAGCGCGCAGGTGCATGTCGTGCCGGCGGTGACGGTACAGGCAACGAGCGCCGGCGCGGCCAACGGGGTACTTGGCGGCAACCAGCGGCTGCTCGTGATGGGCGCCTCCGGCGCCGCCGGGCTCGTCTGCCTGGCGGTTCTGGGCGTGACCTTGCGGGGCCTGCGTCCGCGGGTTGAGACCGAATAAGCTAGTCGGCGCCGACGTTTCCGAGCGGCGGGGTCGCCTTCATGAGGTATAGACTAGTTTCCGCGGGTCGGAGTGTACTTTTTTGCGCGCCTACCCGCACGAAAGCGCGCCGCCCGTTCAGCTCGCCAGATACCGCTCGGCCACGGCGACGATCATCTCAACCGCCAGGGGCAATGCCGCCTCGTCCACGTCGAACCGCGGGTGGTGATGGCCCCAGATCAGGCCACGCTCCTCGTTCCGCGTCCCCACGAAGAAGAAGCATCCAGGCCGAAGTTCGAGAAACGAGGAGAAATCCTCGGCCCCCATGATCGGCTCCCCGTTGGTGAACCGCTGCTCCCCCACGATGCCGCGGGCCACGTCCGCCACCAGGGCGGCCATCGCGGGGTCGTTGACCAGACATGGATTGCCCCACCGGTAGTCGCATTCGCACTCGGCCCGCATCGAACGGGCAACCCCCACCGCGACTTCCTCGATGCGCTGGGCTAGGTAGCGACGGAGCTCGGCATTGAAGGTGCGCACCGTACCAGTGAGAACCGCGGTCTGGGGGATCACGTTAAAAGCCGAGCCGGCATGGATGCTCGCCACCGTGATCACCGCCGGTTCGATCGGCTTGACCTCGCGCGCCACCAGGGCATGCAGCGCCACCGTGACCTGGGCCGCGATCAGCGCCGCGTCGATGCACAACTCGGGCGTGGCTCCGTGACCGCCTTTCCCGGTGATCCGGATCTCGAAACCATCAGCGGCCGCCATGGTAGGACCGGGCCGGGCGCAAATGATCCCCAGCGGGAGATCCTGCATCAGGTGCAGGCCAAAAACGGCATCCACCTTCGGAGCCTCCAGGACGCCTTCCTCGATCATCTTGAGGGCGCCGCCCGGGAACATCTCCTCGCAGGGCTGGAATATCAACTTGATCGTACCGGTGAAATGTTGCCGCCGCTCCACCAGGAGCCGGGCAGCGTTGAGAAGAATGGCGGTGTGGCCGTCGTGGCCGCAGGCATGCATGACGCCGGCCGTTTGGGATCGATAGGACACCTCGTTCAGTTCGTCGATCGGCAGCGCGTCCATGTCGGCCCGAAGCAGCACCGTTTTACCGGGGCGGGCGCCCTGGATCAACGCTACCACGCCCGTGCCCGCCACCCCGGTTTGCGGATCGAGACCGAGGGCCCGCAGCCGCTCGGCGACAAAGGCCGCGGTTTCGTGCTCCGCGAATCCCAACTCGGGATGGGCATGGAGATGGCGACGGTCCAGCACTACCTGCTCTTCCACCGTCTTCAGGGGAGTCAACGCTGCTTGCATGGTCTCAACACTCCGATCATGGGGCGTAACGTGGCGGCGCCACCACCATACCGATTAGCCCGTGAGATAGAGTACAGCGGTTGGCCCCGGCCCAGCCAGCGCCCCGGCGCGCTCACCACGCTAGCGCGCCGCCATCCACTACCAGTACCTGGCCGGTTACATATCGGGCGGCATCGGAGACCAGGAACAGGGCGGCGCCCTTGATCTCATCCGGCCCTCCCAGGCGCCCCATGGGAATGGCCGCCCGCATCTCTTCCTCATGCTGGGCGATCACGCCCTCGCTCATTCGGCTGGGGAAGAAGCCGGGGGCGATCGCATTGACCCGAATCCCGTGAGGCGCCCACTCGACGGCAAGCTGGCGGGTAAGAGCAATCAACGCGCCCTTGGAGGCATGGTAGCCGGCCGCGCGCATGATAGAGGGGGATATGCCCGCCAGCCCGGCCACCGAGGCGGTATTGAGCAGCACGCCGCCACCTTGCCGGATCATCCGGCGTCCCACGGCCTGGGAAAGCAGGAAAGCGCCGCTGACATTGGTGTCGAGCACGGCGCGGAAGCGGTCCAACGCCATTTCCTCGGCCGGCGCTCCCCAGGAAATCCCGGCATTGTTGATCAGGATATCGATCTTTCCCTGCTCGGCGACCAGCCGGTCGACCAGGGACTCCACAGCGGCGAGATCGGTGACATCGCATTCCGTCGCCTGAGCGTGGATGCCCGCCGCGCGCAACTCGGCCTCCGCCGGCTCCAGCCATTGCTTGCGGCGACCGGTGATCGTCACCGATGCCCCCGCCTCGCCCAGTCCATGCGCCATCTCCAAGCCGAGCCCCCGCGAGCCGCCGGTGATCAGCGCCACCCGGCCCGAGAGGTCAAACAAATCACGAACATGGGTCATCCCGAACCTCCCGGCGCCCTCGCGGTCAGGAACGTGGCGCCCGTCCTCCAGTATACGAGTGGGCGCCGCGTTCATGCCGTGATGCCGGCCGACACGGCGGTCCTCCTGAAGCACAGAGGCGCGGAGGAAATGGAAGACACAGAATATGGCTCCGTTCCCTCAGTGCTTCCTTGCTTCGGGACGCTCCGACCCGGCGGCGATCCGTATCCTTCCCCCGGAGAGAAAATGTGGGTAAAGATTAGGAGGCCAGGCCGCGCAGGGCCGCCAGGATCGCTGAAGGCTCCAGACGCCGCGCGGGGTCCGCGTCGACGAAGGCGAGCCGGATCGTGCCGTCGGACGCCACGACAAAGGTTCCCGGCAGAGGCAGTTCCCATGATGCATCGCCGTTGAAGGCGGGCAGATCCGAGCCGATCGCCGTTGGCTATCGCCCCTTTACGGTGCGGGAGTATCGGCGGCGGCGCGCCTTCCTGACGGAGGTGGCGCTACGCACGAGCAAAGCCGTTGTGATTGCCCAGGAGTTAGCGGCGGCCCTGCGCGCAGATCGCATCATCGTACCGTCGGCACGCGTCATCGACCGCTGTTGTGCCGAAGCACTCGCCCGCGGCATGCGGCTCTTCTATCAGCGTCTAGCCGATTCCGGTGTAGGGTATGGTCAGTAGGTAGCGGATAGTGTGCCTGTACACGTGCTGGATGAGGGTGGCGCCGCCCTCACATCCGCCCTACAGAGTACTGACCTGCAGCGCCCGCGTCACGAGCCCTTGATGTGGTTGAGTATTCCAAGGGCATCGAAGCTTACCCACTGCTCAATGACCTTGCCATGCGAGAGATGATAGAGCAGCAACTCCGTCCATCCGACCTTCTTGCCTGTCGCGGGGATACCCAGAAAGGCGCCATTCTGTGTGGCAGTGGTGAAATCACGTACGACGACGGTATCGCCAGTCGCAGCCACTTCGACGAGATGAAGTTGGATATCGGGAAACGCGGTGTAAAGCGCGCCCAGAACCTTCTCATAGGTCGGGATTCCGGTGCCTGTACCAAAGGGGCTGTGGCTCACAAAGGTGGGGGCCATCACATCGTTGAGCACCGCGAAGTTGCGTTGATCCACCCCCTCATACAGGAAGCGAAGCACCAGGGCTTCGTTGGCGGCCTCATCGGTCGACAGGCCCTGTCGCGTGGCCGCTGCCGTGGAGCGGGGTGCAAACACGAGCAGCATGCAGGCCAGGACCAGAAGTAAAGTGACTGTTCTCTTCATTGGACTTTATCTCTTCTTGTTCGCTTCTTGTCACCGGTGTGCGCGAAGGTGATGGCAGGCCCACCATCCAACCCAGCGCACCCACATCGACGCCGCGGCGCGAGCCTCTCGTGCGTCACCTATATGACAATGGCGGAGCGCAAAACTCACCGGTTAGCGGGCGAGAGGAAGAGAGAAGCGCGTGAAGAGCCGATCGTCGATCGCTTGAAAGGCATGTATTTCGGCAATCTGGTCACCGGTGATTGAGAGCACCTGCAGGGCCATGGGCTGGTACACCCCAGCCGGGTCCTGTTTGTAGAGACCAAAGGCCGGGCCTCCGTTGGCCTTGGTGGGAGCAAGTCGATAGGATCCCCTCGCCTGTCCAGCGAACTGTGTGGCGAAGAATTCTCCAATGGCGGCGCGTCCGCGGTACCACGATGGCACCGGCGGCATGGTCAGCACGGCGTCGTCGCGCAGCAGTGTGGCAAGCAGCGGCGTGTCGGTTGCCTCCCATGCCTGCACGTAGCGGGCCAGAAGCGTGGCCGTCCGTTCATCGGTAGCGGGCGCAATCGCGCCGGTCACGATGGCGGGGCGTCGCGCCTTCATGGTCTCCCGTGCCCGCTGCAGCGCGCTATTTACGGCAATGACCGACATATCCAACAACTCCGCCACCTCGGTGGCCTTCCAGCCAAGCACGTCGCGCAAGATGAGCGCGGCGCGCTGTCGCCCCGGCAGGTGCTGGAGGGCGGCGAGGAACGCCAGTGTCACGCTCTCATGGAGGTCGTAAATCGCTTCAGGGCTGGCGCTTGATGCTGTGAGCAGGGCGTCGGGCAGGGGCTCCAGCCAGAGGATCTCGTGGTTGGGGGCGAGTAGCGGCGCATGGGGATCAGCGGCCGCGTGGGTGGCCGTCGGCAGGGACCGCCTGCGCAGGCCGGCCTGGGCATTCAAAGCCGTATTGTTGGCGATCTTGTAGAGCCAGGCGCGCAGCGGCGCTCGCCCCTCGAACGAGGCCAGTCGCCGCCAGGCGAGTAGCAGCGTCTCTTGCAGGACATCCTCCGCATCCTCAAAGGAGCCCAGGATGCGGTAGCAGTGCACCAGAAGCTCTCGCCGGTAGCGGGTGGTCAAGCGTTCAAAGGCTGAGTGGTCGCCGGCGAGGGCGGCGGCAACCTCCACGGATTCAGGTGCCTCGATCATCAAGCGCCTCTTTGACGGACGTCATACTACGGTTTGTGTTCTCCATCACCTTTGCCCGGCTGGTGGTGATCATTGATTCAGGGTACCAAGTCGGCCGGAGGCGTCTCCACGGCTCTCTGGCGCTGCGTCTTGAGCAGTCCATCACCGGCATCTTGGAGCAGGATCAAACTCTGCCAGGCGCTGGCCAAACGCCTGCTGCGCCACATGGGCGAACTCTTCGCCTTTGTGCGGGTCGACGGCCTCGACGCCGACATTAACCGCGCCGAGCGCCTGCCGCGCCCGGTCGTGGTCCAGCGCAAAATCAGCGGAGGCGCCCGCTCCCCGGCCGGCAGTGCCACCCGCCTGGCGTTGGCCAGCCTGTTCGAAACCTGGCATGCTCGAGGACTCAACCCATGTCAAGAGTGCCTCACCCTGTTGCACTCTCGTTGCCCTCAAATCTGAACTCGTTCTTTGTTGGTGCGTTTTCCGAACGCCTGAAATCCGCAAAGGATGGTGGCGAGATGCCTCCCGAGTTCGGGCGGGCGGGTTCCCCCCACGCCGCGAAAAAGCTCCAAGTCTATCGGCCGGGATGGTTGTTGTCACAACCACCCCAGAGCCGTCGTAAATCAACGGAGAAGGAGGGGAAGTGTCGAGCGACACTTCCCCCCTTCTCCTCATTGAGGTTACATTCTCTACCCCGCCGCACGCTGCTTCACCGGCATGATAAGCGGAAAGTCAATTTCCGGTCTGACTACCAGGTTTATGTAATTGGCGAAGGTGAACAGAGCAACGTTCGCGACGATCTCCTGTATTTCCTCATCCGAGCACCCCGCGGATTTCACCTTTTGGAAGTCTTCAGGCGTAATAGCGCCGCGCTCCCGCACGATAGCCGCGGCAAACTTCAGCATCGCGTCGATTTTCGGATCGGTCGATCCGGCAATCCGGCACATCGCGAGTGTTTCATCCTGCATGCCATTGCCCTTGCCTATCGCTGAAAAAGCGGAAAGGCAATACGCGCAGCCATTGATCTCCGAGACCGCTATCGCAATTTGGTATCGAGTCTCGAACGGCAATACGCCGCCTTCAAGCGTTGCGGAAAGATCGAGAAAGCCCTGAAGTACGGCTGGCGAATGGGCCATCGTTCTGAAAGAGTTCGGAACGGCGCCGTATTTTGCCTCCACTGCATCGAGCAGTTCCTTCGCTTTTCCCTTGGCCATTCCCGAAGCGATGGCCTTTATTCTCTGCGTGCCGTCCATTCTGTTTCTTTCCCTGCTAGATTCTTGCCACCGGTGCGCGCAAATGTGATGGCGGGCCCACCATCCAACCTAGCGCACCCACATCGACGCCGCGGCGCGAGCCTCATCGTGCGTCACCCTATATGACAATGGCGGATCGCAAAACTCACCGGTCAGCGGGCGAGGGGAAGGGAGAAGGGCATCGACCACGTCCGCCTGGTCGCCGCTCATTGTTGGGACATCGCGGGCGCGCTGGAGGCGGGATGCCTGGCCGCGTTCGTGGCCCGGCCCGGCATGGTGCTCAGCCCGATCGGCCCACGGCCCGACATCGTGGGCCTTGATCTGGGGGAGGTCGCGGAACAGATCATTCGGCGCGATAAGCCATAAGGCTGCTCACCGCGCTTGCTCCCACTAGCCAATGGATTCGTTCCCTGCCCACCCGGCGAGTGGCAAGGTGAAGCTCACGGTGGTCCCCGCGCCAGGCTCGCTCTCCACCCCTATGCAACCGCCGTGCGCCTCGACCAGACCTCGGGCTATGGCCAGGCCGAGGCCCGCGCCGCCATGGCGGCGCGAACGAGATTTCTCGCCCCGGTAAAAACTCTCGAAGATATGGGGCAGGTCGTCGGCCGCGATCCCGGCTCCGGTGTCGCGGACGCTGATCCGCACCGCGTCATCCTGGTGCCGCGCCACCACCACGATCTCCCCACCCGAGGGGGTATGGCGGATCGCGTTGATCAGGAGGTTGAGGAGCACCCGCCCGATGCGCTGCGCGTCAACCTCCACATACGGCAGGTCACGATCACCTTGAGTTGTAAGGCGGATGCCCGCGGCTTCCGCTTGTACCCGGACCCCCTCCACCGCCTCGTCCACCAGGGCCGCCACGGATACGGCGTTCCGATCTAGCCGCGGCGCGCCCGCGTCCAGGCGGGAAAGCTCGAACAGATCCTCAATCAGGGTCTCCAACTGCCGCACCTGCTGGCGGGCGCCGGCAAGATAACGAGTGGCCGTTTGTTGGTCCTGGACAATCCCATCGCCAAGCGCCTCGATCACCACGCGCAGCGAGGTCAGCGGCGTACGCAAATCATGCGAGACGGCGGCAAGCAGCATGCGCCGGCCGTGTTCCAACTCGCGCCGGCGGGCATCGCTCGCCTGGAGACGGGCCGCCATCTGGTTGAGCGTCCGACCCAGGGTTCCCACTTCATCTGCCCCTTCAGGCGCCTGTACCACACCCTCGCCGTGCCCGAGGCCCCGCGCTGCCTGGGCCAACTGGCCGATCCGGGTCGTAAGCGTACGGGCAAGCGCCAGGGCAAAGGCGATCCCCACCCCGCACGAGAAGGCCAGCAGCAGGATGAGCAGCCCAAGGTCACTCTGTTTGATCAACATCGCGTCAGTGGTGTAGTAGGTGTTGATCGCGGCGATCACCGGTCCAATCGCGCACACGATCCCGAGTTTGAGCGCCAGACGGCCATGGGTTCGCAGCAGCAGCACCCAGGCCGCGGCGAGGGTCACCACCAGCGAGGCGCCGCCGGACAGCAGCAAGAACCGCGCCAGATCCTTCACGTGGTCCGCCGGTAGGCCAAGCCAGAAGCGGGCCGCCAGGGCCGCCAGGGCCACCCCGATGCCCGCGATCAGGGCGCCCGCGGCCAGAGGACCGAGCGCCCGAAGCTCGGCGGTTCGCTGCTGCCGTTTCAGCACCTGGGTTGCCATCCGCCACGCTCCACCCCGCGCATCTTGTCCGCGGATTTACCTACCCTCGAATTTGTAGCCGACGCCCCACACCGTCTTGAGCCAACGGGGGGCGCTTGGATCCCGCTCGAGCTTCTCCCGGAGGCGCCGCATATGGACGGTCACCGTGCTGGTGTCGCCCGCGTAGTCGTAGCCCCAGACGCCCGAGAGTAACTGCTCGCGCGAGAAGACCTGGCTCGGGTGACTGGACAGGCGCCGGAGCAGATCAAACTCCAGGGCAGTCAGGGAGATCACTTCGTCGCCCCGCCAGACCGTCCGTGCCGCCGGATCGATGCGCAACTCGCCAAAGCTAGCCGTCACGCTGTCCGCCTCCGCCTGGCCGCGCCGGAGTACCGCCTTGACCCGCGCGACCAGCTCCGGTGGGCTAAAGGGCTTCCGCACGTAGTCGTCGGCGCCAAGTCCCAGGCCGAGGATCGCGTCGCCGTCCTCGGCCCTGGCGGTCAGCATGATCACCGGGATCTGGCGCGCTGCCCGCAAGCGGCGGCAGACCTCAAGGCCATCCAGACTCGGCAGCATCACGTCGAGCACGACGAGATCGGGCTGCTCGGTGATCGCCTTGCGCAGGCCCTCGGCGCCATCGCTCGCCGCGTCGACCTGGTAGCCTTCGCGGCGCAGATAACGTTCCACCACGTCACTGACGGTCGGCTCGTCTTCTACCACCAGAATCCGCGCCATATCCTACCACCTCCCATCCGCTCTCACCGGCCTACGCAGTGGTGTTTACGTACCGATCGGCGAGAGCGGATGTGTGCGCCCATTCATCGCGGGGCGCCAGAGCGCGCCGCGACGGGCAACCTCCCTTCTTACATCTGGCCGTGCCCCATACTGGAGAGGGCCGTCACCTCGGGCATGGTTGGCGCATGTGCCATGGCACTGGAGTCCGCCGTGACGATCACGCTGGTCACCTCGTCGATCATGACGACCCCATGGGCGGTGTAGTTGCCCGTCTTCTTGTCATACATCAACGCCATATGGGCCATCCCCATCATGCCGGTATGCTTGGCCATGCCGTTGATCAGCCACGCTATGTAGGCATGACGGGCTGGCGTGACATGCAGCATGGAGGGACTGGGCAGGTGCGAGGCCACGATCGACACCTTGAAGTCGCCCTTGGAGACTTGAGCCACGGTCGCGGAGGCCATGGCCTTGCTGAACGGCCCGCTACCGTGCAGGGCATACGTGTGGCTCATCATCGCGGCGCCGGCCGGGCCGGCGGTCACCGAGATCGCCAGGACAATGCATCCAGCGGCCAGGGAGCGCAGTCGGGAAAGAGTGGGCATCGAGGATTTCCTCCTAAATCTCCATACGGCGAGGTGCTGGTAGGCACCTCGCCCAGATCAATCAAATGGTCTATTCGTCTCGCGAGTCGGACTGACCAGTGACCGCCAAACCGAACGGTGCAGCGCCGGCGGGCAAGGCAAACGGCGACTGGGCAAGCTCGGTGAGGGCGCCATCGACCGCAAGCGTACCTACGGCATTAGCCCCGGCCTCGACGACATAGAGATACCGCCCGCTGGGATCGAGGCGCAGTTCGGTCGGGTGCGCCGTCGCCGCGCCGTTGAGCGGCGTACTGCCCAGCAGGGACAGGGCGCCGTCCCCGGCGATCGCGTACCGCGAGATGGACCCGCTCATCGTATTCGAGGTGAAGAGATACTGGCCATCGGAGGAGATGGTCACCCAGCAGGGCGCGGTCTGGTTGTCCGGATAGGGTGAGGCCCCAATGGGGGACAGCGCGCCGAGCGCGCCATCGCTGAAGGCGGACACGGAGCCGTTCCCCGCGCCGGCATGCGCGTTCGAGACGAAGAGTTGCGACGGGTCGGTGGGCCGGAACTCGCTGCCGAACGGACCGGCGGCCTGGGCGGTGAACGGCGAGCCCGACGCGGCGGTGAGGCGCCCGTCATTGACGCTGAAGCTGTCGATGAGCGACGTGGTGATCCGGGCGCCGATCAGCAAGGAGCCGTCGCCGTTGAAGAGGACGTCGCCCAGTCCGGACCCATCGGGGACCGGGACCGTCGATCCGGGCAGCGGGCTAAGATGGCCGCCGGGGTTCAGCCCGAACCCAGTATAGTTGGCGCCTCCGGCTCCGGTATTGGCCACGTAGACCAATGATCCATGCACGGCGATGCTCACTGGCTCATTGCCGCCCGAGGCGACCGGGCTGTCCTCCACCGGAG
>JANWHO010000072.1 GCA_025450375.1 Chloroflexota bacterium | reverse complement strand
TCGGCGATCAGATCGGCGGTGCCCCAGAAATTCAGGTCAGGGAAGGCCGCGCGAAACTCGGTGGCGAACTTCTTCACGTCCTCGCGGCCGCGGCGGGGCGCCTGCCTCGAGTACGCGAAGCGGATGTCCGGAGCGGCAAGTTCGTCGATGACATCAGGGTTCCACGGGTTTCCCCAGAACTCGGTAAACCAGCGTCCGACTATGGCCTTGTTCTCTTCCGACATGTCATTCTCCATCTCCACGTTTACCCAGAAGTCTGGCAGTTGTCGTGCCCGTGTTGCCGGGTCACGCTAAGTAAACGTCCCGCCTGCCGAAAACGTGAGATCACGAGATCAAGACACATCGCGGCAGAGCGCAATCCACCACAATCGTGGATTCGTGCCGGCTCAAACGGGAACGTGCTCCGTGAGCGTGCCGAACGGATAGCTCTCCGTCCGCGGACCGCTCTCGACCATCGCGGCGCGGTAGGCGCGAGGGCTCATCCCGAAGCGGCGATGGAACTGGCGGCTGAAATAGAAGGCCGAGTGGAAGCCAACATCGCCCGCGATCTCCGCCACGCCGCGGGTGGTGAATGCCAGCAGCCGCGCCGCCTGGCGCATCCTGAGGCTCAGGATAGTCTGGCCAACCGAGTCGTTGACCTCTGTCTGAAACAGATGGGCCAGGCGGGAGGGTGAGAGCGATACCACCCGCGCCAACGAGGCTACACTGTGCCGGGCGGTCAGGTCGCCGGCGATCAGGTCGAGCGCCTCCTGTACGCGCGGGTCGAGCGCGCGCCGGGCCGCCGCGTTCTCTTGGGCGGCCAGCAGCAGCACCTCCTCCAGCCCGTTGAGCGCCAACTCACGCCGCAGCGGGTGGTCGACCGCGGCGTCGGTATGGAGCGTGGCAAATGCCTGCTGGACGCGAGCATGGACGGCAGGGCGCAGGCGGACCAGGAAGAGGCCGCGCCCCACCTCGGGGAGCACCCACCAGGCAAACCAGGCTGGCCGCGGGTGGAAGTGCGCCCACAGGAACTCCCATCGGCCGCCGGGTGGCACCGCGTAGTCGTGCAGGGCGTCCGGCCCCAGCAGCACGAGGTCACCAGGATTGGCCGGCAGCGCCAATCCGGGCTGGCGATACCGGCCCTGACCGGCCAGCGTATAGGTGATCAGCCAATTGCCAGAACCGTGCCGCCGAAAGACGGCGTAGCCCTCGCGTTCGTCGTAGTGGCCAGTGACCAGCAGATCGGGCGGCGATGTCGTGGTATCCTTGGGCGGCATAGCAGGATCGTACAGGTTTTCGACTCCCCCGTCCATTCACCTTCGGCCCGCGGAGCGTGTATGCTGGCCCCAGTACCGAGCATGAACACATGGTGATACAGCGCGCGAGGGAGGTTGGCGGATGGTGACCATGACGCGGAGTTTGAAGGTTAAGCAGCGGCAAGCCTTCGAGGAGCATGGCTATCTGGTCGTCCCTGGGTTGCTCCCGCCGGACGAAGTGCGACTACTGATCGACACTTTCATGGCGATGCACGCGGGCGGCCCGATCCCCGGCTGTTTCCTGCCCAAGGCGCGCTTGACCCCGGAGGGCGATGTGGTAGACGTAGCGCGGGGGGAAGACCTGGGACTGACTCCAGTCACTCGCCCCCTGTCCGGGCAGGACATTCTCGACCTGTACCCGCGGATGATGCACCCCCATCGCGTCAACGACGTGGCCTTGCGCTATCTGCTTGACGCGCGTATCGCGGCCATCCTCTGGGATCTATTCGGGGAAGAGCCGCTGGCCGCGCAGAGCATGCTCTATTTCAAGCCGGCGGGGGCGCGGGGGCAGGCGCTCCACCAGGACAACTTCTTCCTGAAGGTCGAGCCGGGCACCTGCATCGCGGCCTGGGTGGCGCTGGACCGAGTCGATCGCGAGAACGGTGGCCTGGAGGTGGTGCCCGGCACACACCGGATGGATATCTTCTGCCCCGAGGAGGCGGACAGCACTGCCTCCTTCACCCGCGAGTTCGTTCCCATACCGCCGGGGCTGGCGGCGGTCCCAGTGGACATGGCCCCCGGCGACGTGCTGTTCTTCAACGGCAGCCTGGTCCATGGATCTCCGCCCAACCGGTCGAAAGATCGCTTCCGGCGCTCCTTCATCTGCCACTACATCGGGCGCTCGTCGGAGCGGATGTCGCTCTACTACCGCCCAATCTTGACCATGGATGGCCAGGAGGTGGAAATTGCCGAAAATACGGACGGCGGCCCATGCGGCACTCAGGCGGTCGGTCCGCACTGAGCGTCCGAGGTACATACCGCGCTGATCTGATGGCACGCGGAAGCCTCCGGGGAGATGCCGCGCCGCGGTCAGGCTGTTCCACTGACCATACGGCAGACTCGGGTTGGTCCACAACCACTCACGGCCAGAGCGCGGATCACGAATACTGCTTAACTTCCCGCCCAGGTCCGGCACAATCGTAAAGGAAAGAGATTGGTTGGCGACCGTACAGGCGCGGAATCCCCGCGTCTCCGTGCGCGTGACCTGGACCTGATTCGCCATGCCGCTCTCTTTCTCGCCTTCACCCTCAGTTGGGGCCTGCCTGTAGCCTAATCATTGCCCACAAAGCGCGCCTGACACCGCATTTTGGTAGGGGCACCGGGTACCCCTACCCGGCTGCACCTCGCCCACTTCCTCTAGAGAGAAAAATGTGGGTAATGATGAGGCATGTAGCTCGTCCACGGCCCGCCGCTCCCCACGCACTAGCCCGGATCCGTGAGGCGCTCCAGATGCGTTCGCGCGTCCAGATGATTGATGTCCAGGGCGATGGCGGCATCGAACTCCGCTCGGGCCGCCTCGGTGCGTCCAAGCCCGGCCAGACCCAGGCCGCGGAGATAGTGCGCTTCGACTCGATTGCGTAGCTCCAGGTCATCTTCAAAGATCAGAAAGGTTGGCAGGGATGCGGCGAAGAAGTCAATGCCGCCCCCTGACGCCGACTTCGCGTCCGCCGTTTCCAGCAACGAGGTGAACTGCCGCGACGCCTCCTCGTCGCGCCCCAGCCTTAGACCGGCCAGCCCGCGATAGTAGGGAAGGACCGCGTTGTCCGCCGTCTCACCCGCCGCCCGCTCGTAGGCGGCAACCGCGGCCGGCCCATCGCCCAGGGCGTCATACGCGAGGCCGCTGGAATAGAAGGCACGCGCCTCGGAGGTGAATACCGCGTGGCGTGTCTCGCCCAGGCTCGACGGATACGTTCTGGCGGCCTCGAAGTGGCGCTGGGCCTCGTCAGGGCGCCCAGTCCGGAGCGCGTGCGCGCCGCGCAGCAGATGCGCCTGTGCGTGCTGCTCGATCGCCATGCCCTCTCCTCCTTCCCAGGGACGGATCTGGCGGCGGGTAAGCAGCGCGAGCGCCTCGTCATACCGCCCCATCTGATTGCACAAGGTCACGCGCTCAAGATAGAGGTCGTCGCGCTGCTCAACCAGATCGCTCAATCTTTCCAGGCGCGCGAGCCGCTCGGCTGGCGCGGTATTCAGGCGCTTGTCGAGTTGATCGCGCTCGTAGAGCAAGCGCGGCTCGGTCGGATTGGCGTCGAAGGCGCGTTTGTAGGCCGCGCGGGCTTTCTCTGGATCGCGCTCGATATTGAAGTAGGCCAGTCCGAGGTTGCGATGCACGATCGAGAAGGTGTCGTCGAGCGCCCGAGCCCGCTCCCACTGTTGGATCGCTTCGGCGTGCCGCTTCTTGTCGTAGAAGAGGTTGCCCAGATAGTAGGGCGCTCTGGCATCGTCTGGATTCAGTTGCCGCGCGTGGCGAAGCACGGCGATATCATCGAGCCGGTTAGGGAAACAGTAGTCGGGGCTTTCCCGTGCGGCACGCTGGTAGTACGACAGGGCGCCTTCGTGATCGCCATGCCGCGCCGTGTAGTACCCCAGGTAGTAGAAGACCAGCGGATCGGTCTGATCGCCACGCCGCTCAACCCACTGGTTCAGCACGGCGGTTGCCTTGCCCCAGAGACCCGCCCCGGCATAGTCACCAGCCAGGTCGAGATAGGACGGCGCATGGCCGCGCATCAACCGCTGGAGGGTCGCGCGCCGCGCGTTCGCCTCTTCATCGCGACCTTGCCGCGCGGCGATCACGGCCAGTTCCCACTGGGACCAGAAGTCCAGCGCGTCGATGGCGACGGTTTCCCGCGCGATCTGCTCCGCCTCCCGCAACCGATCAGAGATACGCAGCAGGCAGGTGAGCAGATTCCGTGCTTTGGTGTTGCGATAGCCCTGCTCCAGGGAGCGCCTAGCGTGGGCCACCGCCTGCGTCAGGTCACCCGACCTACAGGCAAGTTCCGCCAGGGCATAGGAGGCGGCGCCTTGCCAGGCGCCGTTCCAGGTAGCCTTGTAGAATGCCTCGTACGCATCCTCATCGCGGCCGAGGAACCGGAGCGCGACCCCGAGATGGTAGTAAGGCTCACCGTCATAGGGGTTCGGGTTCTTGAGGGTGATCGTGGCGATGGCCCGGGCAAAATGGTCAACCGCGGCCTCGAACGCGCCACGCCGCAGCAGCAACAGCCCGAGGGCCGTGTTGGCGCGCGCGTCGCCGGGATCGCGGGCCAGCGCCTCCCGATAGTAGGGCTCGGGATCGCGGGTAGCATGATGATATTGTTCGAGGTGCAGGCCCATCAAGGTCAGTTGTTCGACCGTGGGTACGGCAGGCGGCGGCGGCGTTGGGGTGGCCGGTTGCGGACGCGGCTGCCGGAGACGGGCAGTGGCCTGGTAGCGTACAAGCTCCCGCCCATCGGACGCTCCCAGCGTCACGCCCAACAGGGCGTCCGGCGCCACGGAGAGGTCCGCCAACTCGCAGCTAAACGGCTTATCCGGCGCGATGTCTAGCTGCTGGCGCCAGAGCACGCGCCCCTTGTCGGTAACCGTAAGCGTCGCGTGCGCGTGCGTGGCGGTTGCGTTCGCCCCAACAAAGACGTGTCCATCACGCTGCTCCACGGTAACGGCGCCTTCCGTGGTCGCGTTCTTCACGCCGCCAATCCACCGCAGAGGGTACCAGCATTGGCTGAAAGTCTTGGTTTCGTAGGGTTGCAGCCAGGAGAAGTCCGGCTGGTTGTCGCTATACACCCCGGCCATCAACTCGATGTACGGGCCATCGTGGTCAGTAAGCTGCTCGTACCAGCGCCGGCCAAATTCGCCGGCGCCCCAGGTCCACATCTTCTTGCCTGGTGAGAGGTGGTGATCGGCCACATGAATAATGCCGGCCTCCTGGCCATGATCGTAGCCAGCCAGAAAATCATAGGCTGAACGCAGCGCCATGTAGGAACTTGGCACGGGAATGTTCTTCCACCAGGTAAGGTCGGTTCCGGGCCCGTACTCGATCCCATAATAGGCGCCGTGGGCAATAGGGAAATCCGACACGGCGCGCTTGGCATGGTCGGCCACGTAGTCAATATCGGGGGGGAAGAGCGCCTGGTAGTGCTCATTGACCGGCACGGCCAGGTTGGCCCACCAGAGGAAGGACTGGGGCAGCGGGGTCCGATTATACAGTTGAACCCTTGCCTCGATGCACGATCTGCCTGGCCGCAGGGTGATCCCGATCATACCCTTCATGTGGTTCATCGGCTCGATCTCGCCCACCCAGACCGTCTTGCTGCCGTCGTCATGCGCTTGCAGATGATAGTCGACCGGCATGAAGGTGGTCGGCCGATGGTGTTGCGGCCAATTGAATTCGATCCCCCCGGAGATCCAGGGGCCGGCCAGGCCAACCAGCGCCGGCTTAATCACATGGTTGTGGTACACGAAATCATAGTTATTGGTCTTGTCCAGCGCCGAATGGATACGGCCGCCGATCTCCGGCAGCACCAATACGCGGATGTACTCGTTCTCCAGGTACACACCATGGTAGGTCCGCTCGACCAGATCGCCGGAAATGCGATCGATGAGCGGCAGCGGGTAGACGGCGCCTGAACTTCCCTGATAGACCCGGCGCTCCAGGAACATCGGATGACGATCCGGGGGCAGCGGCGCGTATGTTGGGAAGACAATCTCCTCTTCCCACATGCGGACCGTTGACGGGGCGTCTGGCTGGGCCTGTCCATCCGTCATTGGATACGCGTTCCTCTCGTCACTCTTGTTCCCACGCCGCGAACCGGCAGCATGTGCGCGGCACGGGGCTCACGGCGCGGGAGTGACCCGCAGGATTACGCTGACGAAATCGCCGACAAGTGGCACCATAACTCCGACCGAGGCCAGGCCGGCGGCGCTCCGCGTCTCGGTCGTACCGTTGGGATGATGCACGAGATAGGTGCCATCTTGTAGCCCTGGTAGCTTCAGGCGAACCGGCGCCGCCCAGGGAGGGGCGGATGTACGGTAGACGAACGCGACTCCTTCCTGCCCATCGTGCGCGGTGTACCACACGGCGGCATCGCCGGACTCCACGGGCGACAAGAGGCGATACAGATGACCATGTTGCACGAGCTGGCGAATCTCCTTATAGAGGGTCACCCAGGTCCATGCTTCCGCGAGATCCGCCTCCGTCCAGGAACGGAGGTTGCCGCCGATCCCCAACACACCTTGCATGGCGACATGGAAACGATAGCTCAGCGGCGCCAGCCGGCCGCTCTCATTATCCGTTACCCAGGCGACCATCGCCTTTGCCGTATAGGCATAGCTGAAGCCATCCTGGATCACGAGGCGATCCTGGGCAAAGACATTATCCGAGGGCCAGACCTGGTCCGTGTAGCGAAGGATGCCCAGATCGACTCGGCCACCGCCGCTCGCGCAGCTTTCAATCAGCACATTGGGGTGGAGTTGGCGGAGGGTCGCCAGAATCCGGTAGAGCGCGTCCACATGCCTGACCCATACCTCGCGCGCGAGCCCTTCCGGCGCATCGGGCCACCCTGGCTCGCTCCAGGCGCGGTTGTAATCCCATTTCAGGAAGCGAATCTCGTGCCGCGAAAGGAGATCGTCGAGTTGGGCGAGAATAAAGTCCTCGACCTCGCGTCGAGCCAGGTTGAGCACCAATTGATGCCGCGATTCGGTGCGGGAACGGCCGGGAAAGTGGTATACCCAATCAGGATGCGCGCGATAGAGGTCGCTATCCGGGTTCACCATTTCCGGTTCAACCCAGAGGCCGAACTCCATGCCCAGCCCGCGGACATGGTCAATCAGCGGCGAAAGACCGTGCGGGAACTTGGTCGGACTGACCCACCAATCGCCCAGTCCGGTGTGGTCGTTATCACGCCGGGCAAACCAGCCGTCGTCGATCACGAACAGTTCCACCCCCAGCGCCGCGGCCCGGCCGGCGAGCAGGCGCTGGTTCTCTTCGGTGACCTCAAACTGGGTTGCGTACCATGAGTTGTAGATGACTGGCCGGATAGTCCGCGCGAACGGCGCGGGCAAAATCTCCGCCTGCTGATAGGCGTGCAACTGGCGGCTCATCAGGCCAAAGCCGCGCGGGCTGTAGCCCCCGAGCAGCAAGGGCAGCGTCCATTCCTGGCCGGGATCGAGACGATAGGCGAAATCGAAGTCGTTCACGCCCGCGACGCACCGCGGGTGGCCGGGAGCCTCGCGCTCAATGACAAACTTCCAGTTCCCACTCCAGGCAAGGGCGGCGCACCACACCTCGCCCTGATCCTCCGTGGCCCGTCCATCGTCGATCGCTATCCAGGGCGCGTGGCACAAGCCGGTATGCCCGAAGCGGCTTTCGAGCACGACCTTTCCCAGCGCCAAGTCTTGACGCTGGCGGCGCGTCTCCTCGCCCCAACGGCCCGCGAGGTGCGTAAGCCGGTAGGCCGGTTGCCAGGCGAGGTGGAGGGCGCCGGTGAGCGCCTGCTCGATCGTGAAAGCAGTTCGCCCATGGTTTGCCAGGACGACGGTTCGTTCGATCAGATTCCACTCTTCCACCATGCGGTAGATAAGGCGGGCCGTCAGTCCATAGCGGTCATCGGCAAGCAGCACCTCCAGCACGTCATCCTCCCGCATAAGGTGACTTTGGTGCCGCAACCGCACATCCCGTACGCCGTCGGCGAATGTGACCTTCAGTGCCGGCTCACGGTACCGAAGTCCTTCCCACCCAGGAAACTCGTCATCCTCGGGGCCGATCAAGGCCTGGTGTGCCGGTGTTCCCGGCGCGAACACATCACCGAGCTGGACGCGGGCGCCCCAGAACAAACTTACCCAGCGACCATCGTCGGTCACTCCCATGGCATAGGTACACTCGCGACCGTGCATCAGCACAATCCGGTTATCGGCGGACCGCTCAAACACGACTTTCCAACCTTCAGCTACGCCTTGATGCCGGTCATCGCGATTCCCTCGGTAAGGAATCGCTGGGTCACCACGAACACGGCGACCAGCGGCAACATGACCAT